>CAZDYN010000180.1:0-5504 GCA_964509635.1 uncultured Nitrosomonas sp.
ACGCGCGAGTGTATTGCCGATTCCTTTTCTCCTTGCTACTCAAATCGAGTCTTATGCGGCTTTTTTGCAGGAAAATATAGTACCCAATAAACGGCAGAATCAAGGGTTGCAAGCTGCTTTTAACTCAATATTTCCCATTGAGAGTCATACCAAAAATGCGCGCCTGGATTTCATAAGTTATGAGCTGGGAGCACCGGTATTTGATGTTAAGGAATGCCAGCAGCGTGGGCTAACTTATGCATCGCCATTGCGTGCAAGAGTAAGACTGACCATTATGGATAAAGAAGCGTCTAAGCCGACTGTCAAAGAAGTCAAAGAGCAAGAAGTTTACATGGGTGAAATTCCATTGATGACTGAAACGGGTTCTTTTGTAATCAATGGAACTGAGCGTGTGATTGTTTCGCAATTACATCGCTCACCGGGTGTGTTTTTTGAACATGATCGTGGTAAAACACATTCATCCGGAAAATTGCTATTTTCTGCCCGGATCATTCCATATCGCGGATCCTGGTTGGATTTTGAATTTGATCCAAAGGATTGCTTGTATTTCAGGATAGATCGCCGGCGCAAAATGCCCGTCACCGCGCTATTGAAGGCAATTGGCTGTACTTCTGAACAAATATTGCAGGAGTTTTTTATATTCGATTGCTTTCATTTCTCAGATAAAGGCATTCAGTTTGAGCTTGTACCTGAACGTTTGCGCGGGGAAGTCGCAAGTTTTGATATTTTGACCAAAAGTAAAAAGATCATTGTCCAGAAAGATAAGCGCATTACAGCTAAACATATACGCGAGATGCAAGAAGCCAATATTGATCAGTTGGACGTGTCTGAAGATTTTCTATTGGGAAGAATACTTGCAAAAAATATTGTTGATAAAGAAACAGGTGAAGTTGTTGCATTAGCTAATGATGAAATAACCGAAGAAACCTTGGGCAAATTCCGCAAAGCCGGTGTGAAGAAAATTAATACGCTTTACGTGAATGACCTGAATCATGGCGCTTATATTTCTCAAACGCTTAAGATTGATGAAACAACCGATGAAATGAACGCCCAGGTTGCGATTTATCGGATGATGCGGCCAGGTGAGCCGCCCACGGAAGAAGCAGTCAAGGCACTATTTGCTGGCTTATTTTATTCGCCCGAACGCTATGACCTGTCGGTCGTTGGCCGGATGAAATTTAATCGTAGGGTGGGTAGAGCTGAATTAACCGGATCTCAGACACTATCGAATGAAGATATCATTGCAGTAATTAAGATATTAGTAGAGCTGCGCAATGGACGTGGAGAAATCGACGATATTGACCACCTTGGCAATCGTCGTGTGCGTTCGGTGGGTGAATTGGCGGAAAATCAATTTAGATCGGGATTGGTACGTGTAGAGCGGGCCGTAAAAGAGCGCTTGAGTCAAGCGGAATCAGAAAACCTGATGCCGCATGATTTGATAAATGCTAAGCCAGTTTCAGCGGCAGCTCGTGAATTTTTTGGATCCAGCCAATTATCGCAGTTTATGGATCAAACGAATCCGCTATCTGAAATCACGCATAAAAGACGTATTTCAGCTCTAGGTCCGGGAGGATTGACGAGAGAAAGGGCAGGTTTTGAAGTACGTGATGTGCATCCGACACATTATGGCCGGGTATGTCCGATCGAAACACCGGAAGGGCCTAATATCGGCCTTATCAATTCCTTGGCGTTGTATGCGAGAACCAACGAGTATGGGTTTATTGAAACGCCGTACAGCAAAGTGAAAGATTGCCGAGTAACCAATGAGATAGATTATCTGTCAGCAATAGAAGAAGGTAACTACATGATTGCTCAGGCTAATGCCGAGCTGGATAAGAATAATCAACTGATCAGTGAAATTGTTTCTTGCCGCTACAAAAATGAATTTGCACTTTCGTCACCGGAACGAATTGAATATGTAGATGTTGCGCCGGCACAGATTGTTTCTGTGGCTGCTTCACTGATACCTTTTTTAGAGCATGACGATGCAAACCGTGCATTGATGGGTTCAAACATGCAGCGTCAGGCAGTTCCATGTCTGCGTGCCGAGAAACCTCTTGTCGGTACCGGCATAGAGCGTGTAGTGGCAGTGCATTCAGGTACTACTGTTCGGGCGAAACGGGGCGGCATTGTGGATTATGTTGATGCGAGCCGGATAGTGGTTCGCGTGCATGATGCGGAAACCCGTGCAGGTGAAGTCGGTGTTGATATTTATAATCTTATAAAATATACACGCTCTAATCAGAATACCAATATTAATCAGCGCCCTTTAGTTAAGGTTGGAGACAGCATCGATAAAGATGATGTAATTGCAGATGGTGCCTCTACCGACATGGGAGAACTGGCATTGGGACAAAATATGCTGGTGGCATTTATGCCATGGAATGGTTATAACTTTGAAGATTCCATTCTGATATCGGAACGAATTGTTGCGGAAGATCGTTTCACATCCATACATATCGAGGAATTATCCGTTGTAAGCCGGGATACTAAACTTGGAACAGAGGAAATAACGGCTGATATTCCAAATTTATCCGAACATCAACTGGGGCGTCTCGATGAGTCAGGCATTGTTTATATCGGAGCTGAAGTCGAAGCCGGTGATGTGTTGGTTGGAAAGGTTACACCTAAAGGTGAAACTCAGCTGACACCGGAAGAAAAATTATTACGAGCCATTTTTGGCGAGAAAGCATCCGACGTGAAAGATACCTCGCTGCGGGTGCCTTCTGGAATCTCAGGAACAGTGATTGATGTGCAGGTATTCACGCGGGAAGGAATCGAACGTGATAAGCGTGCTCAAAAGATTATTGATGATGAGTTGGATCGCTATAAAAAAGATTTGGCTGATCAAATGCGTATCGTGGAAGAAGATGCATTTGCACGTCTTGAACGCTTGCTGATAGGAAAGATTGCGACAGGCGGACCTCATAAATTGGCTAAAGGGAAAGAGATAACCTCTGAATATTTGAAGAGTTTTGATCCGCATTATTGGTTTGATATTCGTCTGGCGGATGAAGATGTCAGTATACAGTTAGAACAAGTGCGCGAAAGCATGGCGCAGAAGCGTAAAGCATTTGATGCCGCATTCGACGAGAAAAAGAAAAAGCTTACACAGGGAGATGAGTTGGCACCCGGTGTGCAGAAAATGGTCAAGATTTATATCGCTGTCAAACGGCGATTACAGCCTGGCGATAAAATGGCAGGGCGTCATGGAAATAAAGGGGTGATTTCAAAAATCGTACCTTTCGAAGACATGCCTTATATGGCGGATGGAACACCTGTAGATGTGGTATTGAATCCTTTAGGGGTGCCTTCCCGGATGAACGTAGGACAGATTCTGGAAGTGCATTTGGGATGGGCTGCCAAAGGACTTGGCAAAAAAATCGATGAAATGCTGAAAGCGCAACGTAATACCAATGAAATCAGAGATTTCCTGGGGAATATTTATAATGGAAGTGGTAAAAAGGAAGATATCTCCTCGCTATCAGATAGCGAAATTATATCGCTATCCGAAAATCTGACTGAAGGCGTTCCATTTGCAACACCGGTATTTGATGGTGCAACAGAAAGCGAGATTAAAGACATGCTGGAGCTTGCTGGATTGCCAAGATCCGGCCAGATCACGTTGTATGATGGTCGAACGGGAGAAGCCTTTGATCGGCCAGTCACGGTTGGTTATATGCATGTTCTGAAACTGCATCATTTGGTGGATGATAAGATGCACGCTCGCTCGACCGGACCATATAGCTTGGTTACACAACAGCCACTGGGTGGTAAAGCACAATTTGGCGGGCAACGTTTTGGGGAAATGGAAGTTTGGGCACTTGAAGCCTATGGTGCCGCCTATACCCTGCAGGAAATGTTAACTGTTAAATCCGATGACGTAACCGGGCGTACCAAAGTGTATGAGAGTATCGTTAAGGGTGATCACAAGATTGAAGCTGGAATGCCGGAATCATTTAATGTTCTGGTGAAAGAGATACGTTCGCTGGGAATGGATATCGATTTAGAACAAAATTGATCATTCAGCATTTTGGATGATCAATTTGGATTCTGTCCGGACATTCATACAGACTTTATACCTATATTTATTGCCCCCTGATTGACAGGAGTGACAAATGAAAGCACTGCTAGACTTATTTAAACAAGTTACTCACAAGGAAGAGTTTGATGCCATAAAAATTGGCCTCGCATCTCCTGAAAAGATACGTTCATGGTCGTATGGTGAAGTAAAAAAACCTGAGACGATTAATTATCGGACATTCAAACCGGAAAGAGATGGTTTGTTTTGTGCAAAGATTTTCGGTCCGGTAAAAGATTACGAGTGTTTGTGCGGGAAATACAAGCGTCTGAAACATCGTGGTGTTATATGCGAGAAATGCGGTGTTGAAGTTACTTTGTCCAAAGTGCGCCGTGAACGGATGGGGCATATTGAACTGGCGTCCCCTGTTTCACATATCTGGTTTCTAAAATCACTGCCTTCACGCCTGGGTATGGTGCTTGATATGACTTTACGTGATATCGAGCGCGTGCTGTATTTTGAGGCTTATGTGGTTACTGATCCAGGCATGACACCACTAACGCGTTGCCAATTGCTGACAGAAGATGACTATTTAATTAAAACAGAAGAATACGGTGATGATTTCAGCGCCAGCATGGGGGCGGAAGGTATTCGAGATTTATTGAGTAATCTGGATATCAGCACCGAGATAGAGAATCTGCGGCGCGAAATGGAAAGCACCGGTTCAGAGACAAAGATCAAGAAAATCTCTAAGCGTCTTAAGTTGCTTGAAGCGTTCAATAAATCTGGAATTAAGCCACAATGGATGATACTGACGGTTTTGCCAGTATTGCCGCCGGATCTTCGCCCATTAGTTCCGCTGGATGGCGGAAGGTTTGCAACTTCTGATTTAAATGATTTATATCGGCGTGTGATTAACCGGAATAACCGGTTAAAACGGCTGCTTGAATTAAAAGCGCCGGAAATCATTGTTCGTAATGAAAAGCGCATGCTGCAAGAGGCTGTTGATTCATTATTGGATAATGGCCGCCGTGGCAAAGCCATGACAGGTGCTAATAAGCGTGCGCTCAAATCCTTGGCTGATATGATCAAAGGTAAAGGCGGGCGCTTCCGTCAAAATCTGCTGGGTAAGCGTGTCGACTATTCCGGGCGTTCTGTAATCGTTGTGGGGCCTCAACTTAAACTTCATCAGTGCGGGCTACCCAAGAAAATGGCGCTCGAGCTGTTTAAGCCATTTATCTTTAATAAGCTTGAGATGATGGGGATTGCGAGTACCATAAAGGCCGCCAAACGCGAAGTTGAAAATGAAACCGCGGTGGTTTGGGACATACTTGAAGATGTGATTCGTGAACATCCTGTCATGCTGAACCGTGCACCGACCTTACATAGATTAGGTATTCAGGCTTTTGAGCCGGTTCTGGTCGAAGGCAAAGCCATTCAATTGCACCCGCTCGTATGCGCCGCATTTAATGTCGACTTC
>CAZDYN010000181.1:0-5487 GCA_964509635.1 uncultured Nitrosomonas sp.
TGTGACCTTGGCAGTACCGCTGACCACAATCCAGTGTTCTGCGCGATGGTGATGCATTTGCAATGAGAGTTTTTCTCCCGCTTTCACCATGATACGTTTGACCTGGAAGCGCTCTCCCCGGTCGATACCCTCATACCAACCCCAGGGACGGTGGATGCGCAGGTGTTCGAGGTGTTCCTTGCGATCGTTGGCTTCGCAATGCAAAACGGCTTCCTTGATTTGCTGGGCTTTACTTTTGTGCATGACCAGCACGGCATCGGCTGTTTCGATGACGATAACGTCTTCAAGCCCGATCACGGAAACCAAGCGGTTTTCGGAGCGGATGTAGCTGTTTTTAGTGCCCGTAATATAGGTATCCCCGCTGGTAACATTGCCGTCTGTATCCTTGGAGGAAATCTGCCAAAGAGAATCCCAGGATCCGACATCGCTCCAGCCGAATTGTGCAGGTACAACGGCGGCACGGTCGGTGGTTTGCATGACGGCATAGTCAATGGAGTCGGATGGGCAAGCGGCAAATGCTTTCTCGCAGGGACGGATGAAACCAATATCTGTTGTTCTGTCTTGCCAGGCTTTTTGTGCGGCAGCGAAGATGTCCGGCCGGTGCCGCTGCAGTTCTTGCAGGTATCGCTTGGCGATAAAGACGAACATGCCGCTGTTCCAGCTGTAACCGCCTTCCTTCAGATAAGCCTCGGCGGTTTCCCTGTCAGGTTTTTCGAAAAAGGATTGAACCCGGCAAGGAGTAAGCATAGTGGAGGTAGTGACCGAAAGGGCTTCGCCTGCTTTGATGTAGCCATAGCCGGTTTCTGGCGCATGAGGCGTCACGCCAAAGGTGACGAGGTAATTATCCTTGGCGGCAAGCATCGCTACTTCCACAGCTTTTGCAAAGGCGGCTTGATCATCTATGACATGATCGGCTGGCAGAACGAGCATCATGGCATTTTCGTCCGTCTGCGCAAGATGAAATGCGGCGAGTGCAATGGCCGGGGCAGTATTGCGACCGACCGGCTCAAGGTAGATGGCCGCGGGTATAATTTTCATGTCCTCACACTGCTCCCGGATCAGAAAGCGATGCTCTGAATTACACACTAAAATAGGAGCTTGCGTATTCAATAAAGCACTTGCCCGGGCAAGCGTGGCCTGCAGCATGGTCTCTTTACTAACGAGCGGCAACAGTTGTTTTGGATAATTGGCGCGCGATAATGGCCACAGCCGGGTGCCGCTACCACCGGAAAGGATGATGGGATGTAGGACGGTCATCTTGCAAAAATCCAAAGTTGATTGTTGAATCTTATGAGTATCTCTAGAAAATCTAATTTAATTACAATATGTGCTCGTTAACATTTTTTCCGCTTCGTCTTGTTTAGAATTTTGAGCTTTTAGAAGCATTCTTATAACAGATTTGTCGAATTATCATTATTCATATACTTGAATGCATTGATGAATAATAACAGATTCTGCATGTTTAAAGAATCTGTAGAATCAATGAGTTTAGCAGTTTAATTATTACAGAATCTTAAAAGAAGGTCTGTTACCGGTTATGTTTGGGTAATTCATTGATATCATTTAGAAGCTTTGACGAATTGATTCGCTTATCGATCTCCAGCAACATCTGAGTAGCCCCATAAAGTAATTCAGTTACATGACAGTGCCCGCCATTGAGTGCATCAGTCGGTACTTTTGGATCTTCAATGTACTCATGGATCATTTGGTTCCTGAGTTTGCAGATTTCCAGCCAAGTATCACTCGATTTAATCCAACCCAAGCGTTCTGCCCGACCCAGATTGTCTATCATGGTAGAGGGATGTTCACCGACAAAAAACAGCAAACTGGGTAAAAATTTGTCGCCTAAGGTATCCTGAAGCCGGCCAAACCGGCTGATGAAGGCTTCTATTCTTTCAGCCAGGGTTTCGTTGTTGTCTAACTGGATGACTTGAGCAAGCATCAATAGTTCTGCGAATAATTTTCTATCGGTTGTTTGCAAATGCTTGATTTCTCTTTTTACCACCCGAGCAAGGAAAAGTAATTTTTCAGGCTGTGAAGGTGTCATGGATATATCAGCAATCCCTGTTCTTCAGCGATGCGATGAATAGCGCTTTGCATCAGATTGAGCGCACGCAATACAATATCGACCTTTCTGCCGCCTATGGCGCGTGATGCTCTGACCGCCAAGCGTGCGGGGTGTTCGATGGGGTGATCGAAATCCACCGTGAGATCGACGTCTCCGCCGCATATATCGTCGTACAACCGCGATCCGAACAGGCGGATAGCCTGTACATCCGGTGCAAGGGATTGAATGGCTTGTTGCAGAGCGATCAGGTCTTGATGATTAAGACGCATGGTATTGATGATTCATTAAATCGGTTAATAAAATATGGACATCTCTAAGAATCCAGATTTTGTCACAACACTTTGTCGCTCGAAAGAAATTTTTCCTTACATATCAATTATATGCTGCGTAAACATTTTTTGCTCGCGCCGCGTTTTGCTTAAAACTTTGAATTTTTAGAGACGCCCATGATGAAATCATGGTTATGATATTGCGTTTCTTGATCAAAAATCATCGGCCTTTGCTGTTTCTATTTGTTTTGGGCTTCTTAGGTTTGGTGGTGATTGTTTTTTGTTTAAGCTCCTGTTCGACGGTGGCCAGATTCTCAATGGCATCCTGGTATCCGGGATGGAGCTTGATGGCTTGTTTCAGTTCTTTGCGTGCACCGGCGAGATCGCCCTGGATGCGCAGCAGGTTGCCAAGGTTATTATGAGCAGCCGGGGAATTGGGTTGCAGGATAATGGCCTGGCGATAGGCGGCTATGGCTTCATCGAGCTTGCCGATGCACTTGTAGGCGACACCGAGGTTAATGTAGGCAGGAGAAAAATCTGTTTTAACTTTTAGGGCACGTTTGTGGAAACTGATGGCCTTCTCAAATTCACCACGTTCCTGGAAGAGAATACCCAGATCATTGTAGTAGTCAGCCCGGTCCGGGGCCAGTATGACGGCTTGTTGGATCAGAGGAAGCGCGCCATCCAGATCTTTTTGGGCGCGGCGTACCAATCCAAGGCCATGGAGAGCTTCCGGGTGATCGGCATTGAATTGCAAGGCTGTATGATAGAGTCTGGTGGCTTCCGCAAGTTTATCGGCGTGCTGTAGTTGTTTTGCCCGGATGATTAGTTGTTCAACGGTATTGGGATTTTCAACAGCATTTTCCAGATTTCTAATAAGCTTGGAAAGTTCTGTCGAAGGGCGTAATTCATTGGCTTGTCTGAAATTATGCAGGGCTTCGATTACCCGTCCTATTTGCTGCTGGGCCAGGCCAATTTGGGCAAGAACGGCTGCTTTGGGTGTTGTACTTTTTTTTGTTTTGTTACCGGACATGGCTTTCCAGATGCTTTGGAGAATTCTGAGTGCTTCTTCTGGTTGTCCCGTACGGTTGTGAATCATGGCGATTCCCATTGCGGCAGCTGCGTTGCCAGGCTGTAACTTCATTGCTTCACGATAAAGGGTTTCTGCGCTCGTATATTCCCTTTTCTCAAGCAGGGCGCCAGCTTCTTTTAATGTGGAAGTGAGTGTCTTCACCATTTATTGATTCCTATAGATTGTATTGATTCAAGAGCTGAATGAATGCTGGATAGCAGATGGTATCAAAATCATAACAAGATACAATAGTTTGCCGTGCCGTCTTACGCATTTCCAGATACCGGGCGGGTTCACTCAGTGCTGCAATGGCATGGACAGCTAGCGTGACCGGTTCGTGGAATGGAAATAATAAACCGTTCACGCCATCCGTGATAACTTCCTGCACCGACGGAGTGGCTGAGGCTATTAATAAACAACCGGCAGACATGGCTTCGAGCATGGACCAGGAAAGAATAAACGGATAAGTCAGGTATACATGCGCTCTGGATATCTGCAATACCTTGAGATAATCATCATAGGGGAGGTGTCCGGTGAAGTGGATGCGCGTTAGATCGGTCTTGTCCGCGATTTCACTGAGATAACGTTGGCGATAGGTTTGACCGGGCGGGGGCTGTTTGCCATAGCTAACATTGTCGCTGCCGACAATAATCACGTGACAATCAGGGCGCGCTGCAAGAATATGCGGCAGAGCCCGCATGAAAATATGAAATCCCCGGTAAGGTTCAAGGCTGCGGCTGACGTAGGTGAGTATTTCTTCTCCGGCGCGATGAACGGATCCATCCGGAAGCGTGAGGGTTGCATTGGCGTCGGGTGCGATTGTGCCGGTATCGATGCCATCGTGTATGACATGGAGTTGCTTCTGGTAATGAAGAGGGAAGCAACTGCGTTGCCAGACTGTCGGGCAATAACCGGTGTCACAGGACTCAAGAGCGAGTAGTTGCGTGGCATTGAGACTGCGTACACGGAAGATGTCGTCGAAATTCATCGGAAACTCCGGATCGAAGCCAACGTCGGCTCCTCTTGCCCGGTAGTAATATTCGAATAAACCGATGATTGTGGCACCAGGAAATATATCTTTTAGATAAAAAGCATCCCCCCAGCCTGGATGGACAATGATGAGATCAGGTTCAAGTCCTTGTCTTTTGTGAGTGAGTAATGTCTGAACAATTTGTTGCCCACGCCTGACGGCGGAATCAAAGCTGCGTGCATAGGGGTGGGTATTTTTGCTGACTTCCTCCGGTTTGGGGTAAGCGATTATGGGAATATCCGGCAGAGAAACAGTTTCCGTCATCCATTCTGCGTCGCCAGCACCATATACGCGCATGCCCGGTTCACGGGCCAGGGCAGCGGCAAAGCGGCGGAATTGCCCCGGAAAATTAGGATGAACGAAAAGTATTTCCAAGTGCTTTCTCTATTTCAGTATGCAGCCATTCGACTCGTGGCATTTGGTTAACGATTTGCCATTCCTTCAGAGAGTCAGGAGGTTGTGTTTTGTCGATGTGTGGCGCCCAGAGGATATTCAGTGTGTGAAATTGGGGGATGAATTTAGTCCGCGGAAGTAGTTTATGAGGATGAATGGCAATGCGCACATCGGCTATGCGTGAGAATCCATTGGGAATATCGGATGAATCCTGCCAGACTACCGCGCCATCAGCTTTTAATGATTGTTGTATTGCATCAATACAAGCTTTATGCCGGGGTGTTATTTTTGCGGGTACCAGCAGAATAATACGCAATGGCGGCGATTGGGGATTGAATAATGGTCCGAGCGGAGAAGCCGCGGTTATTTTTATGATCGGATTACTGATTGTATGCGCCAGCTGCTTTATGGTCTTTGAGTTGGCAGCGAGATAACCATCAAAATGTGACCACCAAGGCATCTGACTCCATAGTTCCGGATTGTCTCTAATCCAGGCAAGCGTGAGCAGATCTTCCCGGCGTACTCTAAGGTTATCGATATCATATTCCGGATGCCCGACTATTAGGGCGTGGATATTGCGTATATTGTACCAACCACGGCTGGGCGGAAGAAAAACGACTTGCGCTTCCGGGTAGTTTCGGAGCACCTGTTTGGC
>CAZDYN010000182.1:0-4241 GCA_964509635.1 uncultured Nitrosomonas sp.
TTGGTAGGCTACCCAAGCCTGCCATTCACCATGCCTGAAAAAAGGATTGAAACGGGAGAAATGAAAGCG
This sequence comes from uncultured Nitrosomonas sp., assembly GCA_964509635.1. Lineage (GTDB taxonomy): Bacteria > Pseudomonadota > Gammaproteobacteria > Burkholderiales > Nitrosomonadaceae > Nitrosomonas. The sequence goes on from CAZDYN010000182.1 coordinate 70, forward strand.
CCGTTCCAGGCGTAAAGGCGGTACCCACATCGGGTCATTGGCGTAAATATGCCAGGGCACATCAATAAATCTGCTCATGTCACGATAGGACATTACCGGACGCACCGTTATGTTGCGGTTGGCCGGTTTATCGTGTGTATTCATGGCAGAAGCATGCTGTCGTTGTGATGATGATGCATTGGATTGAGCGTGATCGATCCATCCGCTAAATAATCCGATTTGGAGTTGACCAAATTCCCTGTGTTGAATAGATATGGCAAAGAAACGTTTACAGATGTGTATGTTTCAGTAAATCTGATACCAGCTTATGAAAAACATCTTTGGGATCGGGTTCGTTATTCGCAGATTGACCGGGTTGCCCGGCAGCGGCGCATTGTTCGTCAGTAATCGTGCGGCAGAAATCGCGGAAATTATTCCAATCGGTATTGTATTCCAGCAGACGGTCCTGTGGGATGAACACCCTCAAAACTTCAAAGTTGTGCTGCATTTCAGGCAGCCGTGAACACAGATAGGCATTGATATTTTGAGGCCAGCGCTTGTGCTGCGGGTACATATCGGCCAGTTCCGTCTCAATTGTGTAGCGGAAGTTATCAATCGCGTTGGCACGGCGTTTGCGGTTAAGAATTTCAACAAATACAGCCACCAGCCCTAGTAAGCCAAATAAGACAAAAGGCCATAAAGGCACGGTCTCAAAATATCCGGCGATTTGATCAAGATTTTCGTTGTTCAAGGTTGTCTCAGTTTAAGTACGTTAGAAAACACAGAATGGGCTCTTGTTCTTGTATCAGGGAACCTCTACCCGGGAATTTACAGAAATTAATGGTTATGGCTGGCAAGCGGGTAAACAGTCATTCTTCCCAACGACTTATTGCGTATAATAAATCGTATGTTTACTTGATCCTAATCATATCGGCCACGGCCCGTATCTTGCCATAGTAAGCCCTATGTATCAATATTGCTGTTTTGTGCAGTAATAGTTGCAAACCGGCCATAACGAAATTGCTATCATCGTTCTAATAACAAGCGTTTTTACCCGCAGGCGGACAATGATTCATACGGTTTTTCAAAGGCCCGTTGCACAGTGGCGGGAAGAGATGGCGGGAATGATTACTAAATTTGAATTGACCTGACACGGCTAGTTGCGTTATTTTTGTCTGTTTTTTTGTAATATAACCACTTATTAATTTATATAAGTATTTTTACTGGCTTACGTTTTTTATGACCAAATCATCTAAACATGCCGCGTTATCCCAGCCAGAGAGTTTTGAGGCCGCATCCGCTGAATTGGAGCAAATAGTGACTGCAATGGAAGCCGGGCAAATGTCATTGGAAGCTTCTCTTTCAGCCTATCAGCGCGGAGCGGAGTTATTACAATATTGTCAGAATAAACTGCAAGGTGCGCAACAACAGGTGCGCGTGCTGGAAGCCGGTATGTTAAAAAACTTCACACGATCTGACAAAGATGAGCGCTGATTTTCAAAGCTGGGCGAGCGGTTGCCAGGCGCGCATTGAAACATTCCTGGAGTCGAGATTGCCGGGCGCGGATTGTGTTCCCGGACGGTTGCATAAAGCTATGCGTTATTCTGTCTTGGGCGGTGGAAAACGGGTGCGTCCGCTGTTGTCATTCGCAGCCGGAGAACTTGCCTTGGCGGATGTTGACCGGGTAACGGTCGCCGCAGCAGCGGTGGAGCTTATCCATGCCTACTCCTTGGTGCACGATGACCTGCCGTGCATGGACGACGATATTTTGCGGCGCGGGAAACCTACCTGCCATATTGAATTTGATGAGGCTACTGCATTGCTGACGGGCGACAGTTTGCAGACACTCGCTTTCGAGCTATTGGCGGAAAAGCGTTTGACCGACACGCCGGAGACGCAATTGGAAATGATTGCGCAATTGGCGCTGGCCTCCGGTTCGCGCGGCATGGCGGGAGGACAGGCATTTGATCTGGACAGCGTAGGCAAAACACTCAGTTTGCCGGAGCTGGAATTTATGCATATTCATAAAACCGGTGCATTGATTCGCGCTGCTGTCATGCTGGGAGCCCGTTGCAGCAGTAAGCTAAGCGAGGATCAGTTAGGTAAGCTGGATCATTTTGCCAAATGTGTCGGACTGGCATTCCAAGTGGTTGATGATTTGCTGGATACCGAGGCAACAACAGCCACGCTGGGTAAAACCGCCGGTAAGGATGCGGAGAACAATAAACCAACTTATGTCAGCATTTTAGGGATCACTCAAGCGCGCGAACTCGCGGAAAAACTGCGGCACGATGCCGATCAGGCGTTGGATGGTTTTGGTGAAGCCGCATTGAGGTTACGTCAGGTTACTGATTTTATAATTAAACGTAAATTTTAGTTTTTCCTTCATTATTTCTATTTTCAGGTTTTGAATGTATCCACTGCTAGATACCATTAATTTACCCTCCCAGTTACGTGAACTCGACCAAAAGAAGTTGCCGCAGTTTGCCAAGGAATTACGTAGCTTTCTCATTGAATCGGTAGCAAAAACCGGTGGACATTTATCCTCCAATCTGGGTACCGTCGAATTAACCATTGCGTTGCACTATGTTTTTAATACACCGCAAGATCAACTGGTTTGGGATGTGGGTCATCAGACTTATGCGCATAAAATTCTGACGGGGCGGCGGGATGGCATGAGCAAGCTGCGCATGCAGGGCGGCATCGCCGGATTTCCGCGGCGCGATGAAAGCGAGTTCGACGCCTTTGGCACCGCGCATTCCAGTACTTCGATCAGTGCCGCGCTGGGCATGGCGGTCGCGGCGCAATTAAACAAGACAGACCGGCGTGCAATTGCCATTATTGGCGATGGCGCCATGAGTGCGGGGATGGCGTTTGAGGCATTGAACAATGCCGGTGTGATGGATGCCAATTTGCTGGTCATCCTGAACGACAACGACATGTCGATATCCCGTCCGGTCGGAGCGCTGAATAACTATCTGGCCAAATTGATGTCCGGCCGGTTTTATGCCACGGCGCGGCGCGCCGGTGAAAAAGTATTGGGGGTCGTGCCGCCGATGCTGGAACTGGCCAAACGCGCGGAAGAGCATGTCAAAGGCATGGTAACGCCGGGCACCTTATTTGAAGAATTCGGTTTTAATTATATCGGTCCGATTGATGGCCATGATCTGGATGTTCTGATTACGACGCTCAATAACATCAAGCTTCTGGATGGCCCGCAGTTTCTGCATGTGGTGACCCGGAAGGGCGCCGGCTACAAGGTGGCCGAAGAGGACCCGATTCTCTACCATGGCGTTGGCAAGTTTGATCCGGCCAAAGGGATTGTTGGTAAATCGAACGGTAAGCCTGCTTATACACAAATATTCGGCGATTGGCTGTGCGATATGGCGGCGCAGGATTCCCGCCTGATCGGCATTACGCCGGCCATGCGCGAAGGGTCGGGGCTGGTTCGTTTTTCCCAGGAATATCCCGAGCGTTATTTTGACGTGGGTATTGCCGAGCAGCATGCCGTCACATTTGCGGCGGGTGCGGCATGCGATGGCTTGAAACCGGTCGTGGCGATCTATTCAACTTTTTTGCAGCGCGCCTACGATCAATTGATTCATGATGTTGCCATTCAGAATCTGCCGGTGGTATTCGCCATTGACCGCGCCGGTCTGGTAGGCGCGGACGGACCAACGCATGCCGGCAGTTTTGATTTGTCGTATTTGCGCTGCATTCCGAATATGACCGTCATGGCGCCCGCGGATGAAAATGAGTGCAGGCAGATGTTGTATACTGCCTTTAAGCTGGATACACCGTCGGCGGTTCGTTATCCCAGAGGAGCCGGGCCGGGTGTGAAGGTGCAGAAAAACATGCAGGCATTGCCCATCGGCCGGGGGGAAATCCGGCGTAAGGGAGAAAAGGTTGCTTTGCTGGCGTTTGGCAGCATGCTGGCACCCTGCCTGGAAGCCGCGGAAGAATTGAATGCAACCGTTGCCAATATGCGCTTTATCAAGCCGCTGGATGATGACCTGGTGGCATCTTTGGCGGCCAGCCATGATGTGCTGGTTACCGTGGAGGAGAATACTGTTATGGGCGGAGCCGGTGGTGCCGTGACCGAATCGCTCAACAGTCAGGGGATTGTCATCAAAGTATTGCAGCTCGGATTGCCGGATGTCTTTATCGATCAGGGCGATCATGCGCAGATGCTT
>CAZDYN010000182.1:4251-5461 GCA_964509635.1 uncultured Nitrosomonas sp.
TACCGCCCGGATGATCCCTGGGTGATCCGCAAGCATGCGCAGATGCTTGCGGATTGCGGATTGGACAAGAATGGATTGATTAATTCAGTGCGATCAATTTTGCCTGCATGATTATTGGGGAATCGATCAATCATTTGATTCGATTGCCACCGGGCATTTCTTGTTGCACAGGAGATAAACATGAATAAACAGATAGATTTGCCGATTGCCGATGTACAGAGTTCACCTGATACCCGGCGTATTGCAATTGACAGAGTAGGCATTAAAGCCATACGCCATCCGGTGGTCGTGGCGGACAAGGATGACGGTGTGCAGCATACCGTGGCGGTTTTTAATATGTACGTGAATTTGCCGCATAATTTCAAAGGCACACACATGTCACGTTTCGTCGAGATCCTCAATAGCCATGAACGCGAAATTTCCGTTGAATCATTCCAGATTATCCTGCGCGAAATGATCGAAAAGCTGGGAACGGATTCCGGTCACATCGAGATGACTTTTCCGTATTTCGTTAATAAATCCGCTCCCGTTTCACAAGTAAGAAGCTTATTGGATTATGAAGTGACTTTCGCCGGCGAGATTAAAAATGATGAATATTTCTTTACCATGAAAGTCGTTGTTCCGGTTACGAGCCTGTGCCCCTGCTCGAAGAAAATATCCAATTATGGCGCGCATAACCAGCGTTCACATGTCACCATTTCCGTGCGTACCAATAGTTTTGTGTGGATCGAGGATATTATCCGGATTGCCGAGACGAATGCTTCCTGTGAACTCTACGGTCTGCTGAAACGGCCGGATGAGAAATATGTGACCGAGAAAGCCTACGATAATCCCAAATTTGTCGAGGACATCGTCAGGGATATTGCCGAAGTGCTCAATCAAGATGCGCGCATTGATGCCTATGTCGTCGAATCGGAGAATTTTGAATCGATTCATAATCATTCCGCATATGCGTTGATTGAGAACGACAAGAAACTTCACAAATAAAACTTTTGCCGTTGCCGGTATTTCCTTATCCTGCTTCACGCAGCCCGGTATAAGCGGGTGTTGTTTAAACTTCTTCTTCGTAAACTTGCCGCCGTTTTTATCCCGTAATTAAAATAGGTAACCCCCCGGCTCTGCCGGGGGACTCCCGAAGGTTTGACCGTTACGGCAGTCGTAACGTTCTCGTCCCAACCACGAGACGAGGAGTCAAAGATGAAGGAGTACC
>CAZDYN010000183.1:0-5362 GCA_964509635.1 uncultured Nitrosomonas sp.
CAGGAGCGGCCCAGCGTTTCTTCAAATGCGCCCACGCAACTAACATCCATAAATGCTTCACGGCCTTATGGATTTGTACTAGCAACGGACCTTTGATCTCGACCGCATAATCAAAACGCGGGGTCAGATTTTCCGGATTATGTTGATCGTCAATGATGTTGATGCCGCCGGTAAAAGCGACTTGCGCGTCGATAATGGCCAATTTGCGATGCATCCGGCGCAAGCGGTAGCGATGCGGCATTGAGAAAACAATTTCCGGCCGGAAAATAAGCACTTTGATACCGGCTTGAAGCATAAGCTGTATTTCTTCCCGCGGCAGATTCTGCGAACCAAAGCCATCCAGTAACAAATGCACAGATACACCGCGTTTGGCTGCGTGTTTTAGCGCTTCAGCGATTTTGCTGCCGATGGTATCGTATTCAAAAATATATGTTTCAAGATGTATTTCAACTTGCGCTTCATTGATTGCCGCTTCCAACCGCGGAAAATATTCCGCGCCATTGTGCAGCAGAGTGATCTGATTATTCTCGACAAAGTGGAAATTTTTCATGCAGGAACTAAACCGGGTGCAAATGCAGCAAGCACCGGCGCATACAAGTTGATACGAGAGAGATCTTTTGCACTGTCGAAGCTAGGAGTCTGTCACGGATCTAAAGTATCCGGCTATGAAATTTTCAGCATTCGATCCAATGCTAGTTTTGCCAGCTTGGCTTCGTCTTGCGGGACTTTGATCTGATTTACGACATTGCCGTTGACCAGATTTTCCAGCGCCCAGGCCAGATGCTGCGGATCAATCCGCGCCATGGTCGAGCACATACACACCATCGGCGACATGAATTGAACAATTTTATCCTGTGATTTGAATTCTTCAGTAATCCGGCTGACCAGATTCAATTCGGTGCCAACCAGCCAGCGTGTTCCACTTTTTGCTTCCGCAATGGTTTTAATGATGTATTCCGTCGAACCGACGTAATCGGATGCCTTGCAGACTTCAAAGCTGCATTCCGGATGCGAAATGACGATACCGCCGGGATACTGATTGCGGAAACGGATAATATGCTGTGGTTGAAACATTTGATGCACGGAGCAATGACCTTTCCACAATAAAATTTTGGCTTTCTTGATTTGCTCTGGCGTCAGTCCCCCCATGGGTTCATCAAAATTCCACACCGGCATTTCCTCCAGCGGAATACCCAGCTGATGTCCGCTCCAGCGGCCGAGATGCTGATCAGGAAAGAACAGCACTTTTTCCCGTTGGTTAAACGACCATTGCAGAACCTTGCTGGCATTGCTGGATGTGCAGACAATGCCTTCATGTTCGCCGCAAAAAGCTTTTAGATCGGCTGCCGAATTGATGTAGGTAACCGGTGTAATAACTTCATCGGGGTCCAATATTTCCGCAAGCTCACGCCAGACGCGCTCAACATTGGCAAGATTGGCCATGTCGGCCATGGAGCAGCCGGCGGCCATGTCAGGCAGAATGGCAATCTGTTCGGGGCTGGAGAGCATATCCGCAACTTCAGCCATAAAGTGAACACCGCAGAAAACCAGATAATCAGCATCGGTCTGAGCTGCAAGAAAGGAAAGTTTTAAGGAGTCACCGGTCAGATCCGCGTGCCGGTATACATCTGCACGTTGATAGTGGTGTGCCAGAATGACGGCGCGTTTTCCTAAAGTCTTTTTTGCGGCGCTGATACGCTGCGCGCACGCTTCATCCTGTAGTTGATCATATTGTTCAAATTCAAAGGCTTTTTGATGCATTACGATTTTTTGTTTCCGATTGTTTATCAAGTGATGCGCATTACATCGTCTTAAGATAGCGATTCCAGCGTGAAGTTTAAAGACCTGATGCAAGAATAGTACAGGAATCGATTCATTAAATGGATATTAGTGTTCTGTTATAATTTAAAAATGTATATATTAAACGATAGGACTGGATCGGAATCAATATTCCGAGATTAAAGCAACGAGCAATACTATAAATGATCATGCGCCAGTATATTAGTTCACCTCTGATTTTTTTTATTATTCTGGCTTTATTGACGTTCTGGCTGGATCGGGTAACCCGTCCGTCCGGGCAGACTACGGATGATAGTTTATACCTCAATCCAGACTATATTGTAGAGGAGTTGTCCGGTATCCGTATGGATCACGAACATGAGATTCAACGCAAATTCACGGCTAAGAAACTATTTCATTATCTCGATGAAGAAGTCACTCAGTTGGAACAAATAGGTTTTATGAATAGTGGGCCGGGAAGTCCGTTAATGCGCCTGTATGCGGATCGGGCTGAAGTAAGAAGCAAAGGTAAGGATATTTTTTTGACAGGGCATGTGACGGCCATCAGAGGTATGGATGACGAGAAAGACAAGATTACTGTGAGGACCGATTACTTGCATCTCATTCCGGATGAAAGCTTGGTTAAAACAGATCGGGTAGTGACCATTTCAAGATTCAATACCACGATTGATGCGACCGGTCTGGAATTCGATAATCGTGCCGGGATGATACAGCTTCTATCCAGGGTAAAAGCAGTTAACAAGAAGTGATTGAATAAAATATGAAAATAATTTTTGCTCTAGGTTTATGCGGCCTGTTCTTTACTCCGGCTGCCGGGGCCGAGCGGGCGGACCGTGATAAACCGATCCATCTGGAAGCGGACAGTGCCACGGTGGAAGATGTAAATCGTAAAGAGGGCAGCCGAATCAGTGTATTTACCGGGAATGTCATCCTCACGCAGGGAACCTTGCGTATTAACGCCGATAAAGTGATTATGAAAGAAGATGCGCAAGGGTTCCGGCACGCAACCGCTACCGGCGATCTTGTCAGTTTTCGTCAAAAACGGGATCGTTTGAATGAGTATGTCGAAGGCTGGAGTGAACGGGCTGAATACGATAGTAAAACGGACAAAATTGAATTATTCCGGCAGGCGCGGTTAAAGCGCGGTTCCGATGAAGTGCAGGGTGACTATATTTCCTATGATATGAACAGTGAATTCTTCAAGGTTATGGGCAGTAAGGAGCGTGGCATTGAAACGGGCCCCGACAAGCGGGTGCGAATAACGATTCAGCCTAAGAATAAATCCGAGTAATACCCCTTCCGGTTAGCAATCAATCCGGTTTTAGAAAATGAGCGAATTAAAAGCTAATAAATTAAAGAAACGCTATAAGTCACGCACCGTTGTGCAGGATGTCTCTTTTTCGCTCGGCAGCGGTGAAGTGATCGGTTTGCTGGGTCCCAACGGCGCCGGAAAAACGACTTGTTTTTATATGATTGTCGGCTTGGTGCCGCTCGATGGCGGCGGGATCTATCTGGATGAGCAGGATTTAAGTCAATTGCCGATTCACCAGAGGGCAAAGCTTGGATTGAGTTATTTGCCGCAAGAAGCATCCATTTTCCGGCGTTTGACGGTTGAAGAAAATATTCTTGCGGTTTTGGAGCTGCACAATCCGGATGAAGATACAAAACAGCGGTATTTAGATGACTTATTACACGATTTGCATATCAGCCATTTGCGTCATAATGCTGCAATCAGCCTGTCGGGAGGCGAGCGCCGCCGTGTCGAGATAGCTCGCGCGTTAGCATCACAACCGCGTTTTATTTTGCTGGATGAGCCTTTTGCTGGCGTTGATCCAATCGCTGTCATGGATATTCAGAAAGTGATTTTGTTTCTGAGGGAGCGGAAAATCGGTGTGCTGATTACCGATCATAACGTGCGCGAAACATTAGGAATCTGTGACCGGGCTTATATCATCAGTGAAGGCCATGTCCTGGCGGAAGGTCAACCGGAAGAGATTATCGATAATGAGAAAGTCAGGGAAGTTTATCTGGGAGAACATTTCCGGTTGTGAAATAGCCCGTGAATTGGGATTGAATCATTTAGCGATTGCTGTTTTTCCGGAATCATGAAGCCGTCACTCCAACTAAAGTTATCACAGCAACTTAAGCTGACCCCGCAATTGCAGCAATCCATCCGGCTGTTGCAATTATCCACGCTTGAACTCAATCAGGAAATTGAACGGATTGTGCAGGAGAATCCGTTGCTGGAATTACAAGAAGAATGGAGTATGGCAGCGGCTGAGAATGCTTTCGAGCAGACTGAGTCTTCCGCTGTTGCCGATTCTGATAATGAGCCGCCCGAAGCCGCGGCACCTGAAGTTGAAGCAGCCTCTAATGAGAATCTTGAACAGGATTTTGAATGGCCGCAGGATAATACTTTCTCTCATGGCGTCAGTGACGATGATGACCGTGAAGCGCCACAAATACCTGCCAACCCGTTAACGCTGCGTGAATATTTGCATTTCCAGACATGTCTGGGGCAGATTTCAGAACGTGATAGGAGAATTGTCAGCCTGTTGATCGACAGTTTGGATGAGGGCGGTTATCTGTTACAGGATTTGGATGAATTGCTGGATATGCTGCCCGTTGAACTGGGTATCCGTAAGGATGATTTGCAGAATGCGCTTAATTATTTGCAGCGTCTTGATCCGGCCGGAGTCGGGGCGCGTAGTTTGCGGGAATGCCTGCTGCTGCAATTGCAAGCGCTGCCCGGGGATGTTGCGCATCGTGATCAGGCGATAAAAGTCGTGCAGGACTACCTGGAGATTCTGGCATCGCACGATTTTGGGCAGATTAAGAAATTATTGGGCTGTAATGACCAAAGTTTACGGGCTGTCCAGAAACTGATTGTTAATCTGAACCCTAAGCCGGGCGCTCAGTTTAATTCTCAAAGCGAGCGCTATATTGTTCCTGATGTTACCGTTACAAAAAAGGGCAAGGTCTGGGGGGTGAATCTCAACCGGGACGCCATTCCACGTCTCCATATCAATCAGCTCTATGCTAACATCCTGAAACAGGATCATCATTCTGCACGTGAGTTAATAAGCCAGCTGAACGAAGCTAAGTGGCTGATTAAGAATATTCAGCAACGCTCAAGCACTATTCTAAGAGTAGCCAGTGCAATCGTGGAGCGCCAGCAGCAATTTTTTGAACATGGAGAAGTTGCTATGCGTCCGCTTGTGTTACGTGAGATTGCGGAAACTTTAAGTCTGCATGAATCGACAGTATCACGGGTAACCACACAAAAATTTATGTATACTCCGCGGGGTATTTTTGAACTTAAATATTTTTTTGGCAGCCACGTATCGACAGATTCGGGAGGCGCCTGCTCAGCAACGGCTATCCGTGCATTGATCAAGCAACTGATACAGGAAGAAAATCCAAAGAAACCACTGAGCGATAATAAAATTTCAAATATTCTTGAGCAGCAGGGTATTGTTGTTGCTCGTCGAACCATTGCGAAATACCGGGAATCACTACAGATACCCGCGGCCAATCTTCGCAAATCATTTTAATCAGAATA
>CAZDYN010000184.1:0-5283 GCA_964509635.1 uncultured Nitrosomonas sp.
TTGCAAGTGGAAGGGCGCGGCGACATTCATACCCTTATCAGTGGCGTGACGGCTTCGCTCGATCTGCTGCAAGCGGCCGTGACAGCCAAAGCCGATGCTATCCTTGTACATCATGGCTATTTCTGGCGCGGCGAAGATATGCGCATAACTGGCATGAAAAGCCGCCGCATCGCCTTGCTCATGACTCATCAGATCAATTTATTCGCCTATCACCTGCCGCTTGATATCCATCCGCAGCTTGGCAATAATGCCATGCTGGGAAAGAAACTGGGATTGATCGAAACCGGCCGCTTTGGCGAGCAGGATATCGCGGCACTGGGAGAATTAAGCACAGCCATGACACTCGAAATGCTGGGACAAAAAATTGCACGAACGTTATTGCGTAAACCCGCGATGATCGGCGATCCCGGTAAGACCATCCGGCGCATCGCGTGGTGCACCGGCGCCGCGCAGGGTTATTTTGAAGCGGCGGTCCGGCAAGGCGTTGACGCCTATATTACCGGCGAAATTTCAGAACAGAATGTTCATGCCGCGCGTGAATCCGGCGTCGCCTTTATCGCGGCAGGGCATCACGCAACCGAACGTTATGGAGTACAAACACTGGGTGACCACATTGCACAGAAATTTGCCCTACGGCATCAATTTATTGATATTGAGAATCCGGTGTGATGGATAGTCATCCGGCACTATTCATATGGAACATAACGATAAGAATCAATAAACTATCGACTATTTATCCTTATCATCATCCTTCTTTTTTTTGCCTGAAAACATGGTCCACCAGATAATAAAAAGTAATAAACCCAACGCTACCGCCGCTTCGACTGCAAGTAACCACATAGTTTAAGATTGCTATCAAGTTAAAAATCAAGCTGCTACTTTAACCAAAATCAGATGAAAAACCAATTAAGTTTTATTGTAGTTGCCTCGTTTCTGTTGCTCACCGCCTGCGCTACCGGAACCATCAGCCCCACTTCGCCGCCCGCCGGACCAGCGGAAGTGGTCACGCCGCCACCCGAAAAACCGCTGACAAAATCCATCTACAAGCGCGCTCCGTGGTCCGCGCTGACGGGCTGGGCAAACGACGATTTATTGCCGGCCTGGCAAGCTTTCCTGAAAAGCTGCACGGTTCTCAGCAAACAACCGGTCTGGAAAGAAAATTGCGGAATCGCTACCGCATTGCAGAAACCCGATAATACGGCAGTGAGAAATTTTTTTGAAAGCCATTTCACGCCGTATCAGATTATCAATACCGATAGCAGCGAAGAAGGATTGGTCACCGGTTACTATGAGCCTTTGCTTAAAGGCAGCCGGAAACCCTCAAACCGCTACCGCTACCCGGTTTATGCCGCCCCCGATGGGCTGCTGACCATTGAACTAGGCGCGGCATACCCCGAACTGAAAGATCTGCGCTTACGCGGCCGCCTGAATGGACGCAAAGTCGTTCCTTATTACAGTCGCGCGGAAATCATGAATAATCCGAAATTGCTGAATGGATATGAGCTGTTGTGGGTGGAAGATGAAGTTGAGTTGTTTTTTTTGCACGTGCAGGGTTCCGGGCGGATTGTTTTTGATAACGGAGAGGTCATGAAAATAGGGTTTGCCGATCAAAACGGTTACCCTTATAACTCGATTGGCAGACTGCTGGTGCAGCGCGGTGAATTACCGCTGGAGAAAGCGTCCATGCAGGGTATCAAACAGTGGGGGCGGCAAAACCCCGGTAAATTGGCCGAGTTGTTGCAGCAAAATGCCCGTTACGTATTTTTTCGCGAATTGCCCTCCGATTTATCCGGCCCCATCGGTGCTTTGGGTGTGCCGCTGACAGCCGGGCGGAGTATCGCCATCGATCCACTCTCAATCCCGCAGGGTGCGCCGGTATTCCTGGCAACGACCTGGCCCAATACGAACAAGCCTTTGAACCGCCTGATGGTAGCGCAGGATGTCGGCAGTGCGATCAAAGGCGGGATACGCGCGGATTTCTTCTGGGGGTTTGGCCATGAAGCCGGCAATCAGGCGGGCAAAATGAAGCAATCGGGAAAAATGTGGGTATTACTGCCGCGCGACTATCGCCCGCCCGCGCTCACACAGCAATAAAAAAAGCTTGCCGAATGCATTCGGCAAGCTTTCTCTAAACACGCTTATTGACTCTTGCTTGCGCTTTCCAGTTTTTCTTCAATCACTGCCGCGGGAATCATGCCACCGACAATCGAACCATCGGCAAAAATCAGTGTGGGTGTGCCCGATACTTTATTTTCACGTCCTGATTTTACCAAGGCTTCCAATGGCGTCTCGCAATCCTTACCCGATGGCGCAACTCCTTTTAGCATAAAATCATCCCATGCTTTGATTTGATTCTTGGAACACCAGATTTTTTTCGACAACTCCATCGAACCGTTCAGCACCGGATAAAGCAAGGTATAGATGGTGATATTGGTCACGTTCACCAGTTCTTTTTCCAACTGCTTGCAGTACGGACAGTTCGGGTCTGTATAAATAGCCAGTTTGCGCTTGCCATCGCCTTTTACTATTTTGATTGCATGCTGCAACGGTAGAGAATCGAGCGAAACACGGCGCGCTGCTTTGATCTCCTGGATACGCTCATTGGTCATACTGACCCGGGTCTTGGTATCGATCACATGGCCGAAGAAAAAATAATCGGCTTTCTCATCGGTATAAAATACTTCATCCCCCACAATCACTTCATACAATCCCAGGTAAGGCGTTTTTTTCAGACTATCGATATTATGTCCGGCGAAATGCGGCTGGATGGCTTTTCTCAAAGCTTCTTCATCGGCCCAAATCACTTCGGAGAAAAAACCCAATACCAGGATTGCAATAAACAGCTTCAAGCGCATAGCCATGATGACTCCAGTTTTTAAAAATGAATTTAATTCAAAGCGTGCTGTATCAATCGATTCTTTAGCAGCGGCAGATGATTGGTGATCTCAAGCCCCAGATTGCGCAGGCGCGCCAGTGTTGGATTGGAATTGTTGAACAGTTTCTGCAAGCCATCGGTTACTAACTCCAAAGCCAGGATATCTTCCTTGCGCGCCAGCTCATAACGCCGCAACAACATGAAATCACCGCAATCGGTTTGTAACCCGCGGGCATTCAGTACCGTTGCAAGCTCCCGCGCATCACGCAGCCCCAGGTTGACGCCTTGACCGGCAAGCGGATGAATGCCATGCGCAGCATCACCGATCAGCACCAAACGCGGTTCAATTAATTTTTCCACATGCACAAAATTCAACGGAAACCCCGCAGGCGGCGTAATCAATTGCAATTTTCCCAGCGTATGCGAGGAAGCTTCTTCCACCCGGCGGCAGAGCGCTTGCGCCGGTAAATTACGCAGAAAATCAGCTTGATCTTCAGTGGTTGACCAAACCATCGACACCCGTTTCTCCGGAAGCGGCAGTAACGCCAGCACGCCGTCCCGCCTGAACCATTGATGGGCAATATGCCGATGCGATAGTTCCGTGCTGAAATTCGCTACTACGCCGATCTGATTGTAAGCATGCTTTGAAAAATTGATTCCGGCCTGTCTGCGCACCCATGAATTCACACCATCCGCACCCACCACCAACGCAGCCTGAAGCTGACTGCCATCGGCCAACTGCACGTCGACATGAGATTCCTGCCAGACAATCGCGGCACATTTTGCTGGACAAAGAATATGAATATTTTCATTCGATGACTTCAGTGCTTCCCAGACGGCCGCTTGCAACTGGCGGTTTTCAGCGATAAACGCCAACTCCGGCACACCGATCTCGTAGGCGCTGAAGTTAATATGGGCGGTATTATCATCGCCAAATACCGCCATCTCGTAAACCGTCGCAACGCGCTCAGCGCTCATGAACTGCCAAACTCCGAGTCGCTGCAAAAAAGCCGCGCTACCCGGACTAATGGCATACACCCGGCTATCCCAGCTTGCGTCTTGCGGTAATGACATGGACTCATGCGGCTCTATCAATGCTATTTTCAGACCGCTATCTCTCAATGCCGCCACCAGGCTCGCACCGACAAGTCCGCCACCAATTACTATGATATCGAATTTCATGAAATTGATTATACAGCCGCTTTGTGACAGGCGGGTAATACAAACAGTATTTTTGACAGCGACAAGTCTTTATTCATCATTTGAATCATCACGTAATGCTGCATTGCCGTAATGTTGCATTGCCGGCATGACAGCTTTGACTGCGAATACGTCATCAAAGTGCCAGTCAACATCGCCCAATCCCATGAAAACACGCATAAACCCTTGTCAAGCCACATTTTTGATCTTGACAAGACATGCTCTCAAAGGCAGAATGCTGCCTCTTGCGATTGAACATGCACGCATGGCGAATTAGCTCAGTGGTTAGAGCAGCGGAATCATAATCCGTTGGTCCGGGGTTCAAATCCCTGATTCGCCACCATGAAATCAATCAGCAAACCAACAATCTCATCTTTATTCTCCTACCGCCTGCTGCGATTAACAAAAGCTCCGCTAGCACGGAAATAGCGCGAATTGCTGATCAGGTCTTACGCTTTCAAAGGATTATTCTCTGCTTCAACTCTAAGCTCGCGAACGCGGTCATAATTTCTTTTTACGCCTTCCAATTGCAGAGTGATCAGAGAATGAAGTGAATCAGGCATTTCCTCCTTCAATGCGTCCTGATAGGCTTTGAGGGCGACATCTTCTGCTCTTTCACATTCTTCTAACACAGCAAGATTATCCTTATCAGTGAGAGCAGTCCGGACGTCAATCCAGAATCGATGCAAAGTTCCCCTGAAAGTGCCGGGAGCATCCAGCCTGCCTCCGAATTTTCTAATTTCTTCAGTCAACGCCCGAACAGCTTCCTCGCAACTTTTTGCACGGTCCAGAAAATATGCCTTTAACTGAGGATCCTTGGCATCTTCTGCGCATTTTTTGAACCCTTCTGCGCCATCGCGAGAGGTTTCAATCAGATCATTCAATACATCAATACTTTTTTTATGAGTCATATCATTCTCCCGAAAATAAAATCTCACTTTTTCAATACGGGCCAGAGTTTGAGAGAGATTTAACGTGATCATTGATTCCTTGATTAAATGCCGCACAAATAGAATCGAAAGGTCATAGACATGATTATTGAAAATTGCTATCCAGTCAGTACGCTAGAGTACATCTCTACATTTTGGTCATTCTTCAAGACATGTAGTCACAGATGCTTCAGAAATCCGGCACTCGCAGATCCTGATCGAAGTAACTGATATTTTGATTTAATCATTCACATGCGTTTATTCACGGTTCAGACCGGC
>CAZDYN010000185.1:0-5281 GCA_964509635.1 uncultured Nitrosomonas sp.
AACGTGCGACCTACCCCTTAGGAGGGGGTTGCTCTATCCACTGAGCTACCAGGGCAAGCTTGGCATTTTACGCTATTATCGCACCATGAATAAACCTGATCAGCCAAATCCTTTAAATCCGTCCGTTTCAAAAAAACTGCCCCGGACGGTGTTTGTTCTCGGATGGGTCAGTTTTTTCAATGACTTTGCTTCGGATATTGTGGTGCCGCTGATTCCGATACTGTTAGCGACGGTGCTGGCTGCGGGGCCGATTGCGCTGGGATTGATCGAAGGGGTTGCGGATGCTTTGGCGTGTTTTTTGAAATTATGGGCGGGACGGCATTCCGATGTGATGAGCGGGCGGCGTAAAGGCTTGGCGCTGACGGGTTATATGCTTTCCAATCTGGCGCGTCCGTTGCTTGGATTGGCGGGTTCGTGGGTGACGGTGTTGCTGCTGCGCAGCGTGGATCGCGTTGGCAAGGGGCTGCGTAGCGCGCCGCGCGATGCCATGGTGGCCGATGCGACGCCGCCGCATATCCGAGGCTACGCATTCGGTTTTCATCGCGCGCTGGATAATGCCGGCGCGGTGGCGGGCGCATTGGCGGCAGCGGCTGTTCTTGCCTGGTCCGATTTAAGTTTGAGCGAAGTGATTTTGTGGTCGGCGGTGCCCGGATTTGTCGCGGTGGCTCTTTTAGGCGCGGGCGTGAAAGATGAGAAAACCGGTCCGGCGCAACTGACGGAATTGCCCCGGACACTGCCGCCGCTGCGCTGGTCTGTGTTGTCCGTGCCGATGCAGCATTACTTATGGGTATTGATGCTGTTTACGTTTGCGCGTGCTTCTGAAACTTTTATTTTATTATTCGGTCATGAATTAGGTGTTGGCGTTGTTGAGTTATTGTTGCTATGGGCGGCGCTGAATCTTGCCAAGGCCATTACCTCCACGCAGGGCGGGCAACTGGCCGATCAGTTCGGGCGCGGCGCTTTGATTTTAATTGGCTGGTCCGCGCTTGCGGTCTCATTTTTGGCGTTCAGTCAGGTGACCGCCAGCACCGGACTGTGGATCGTCAGTATCTGTTACGGTTTGCTGATGGGCTTGAGTGAAGGCGCGGAGCGTGCATTGATCAGCGATTATGCATTACCCGATGAGCGCGGTACTGCTTTTGGCTGGTATCATCTGGTCAGTGGCATTGCCGCTATCCCGGCAGGATTGTTGTTTGGGGTGATGTGGTATTTATACGGCGCGGCTGCGGCATTTTTGTTTGCCAGCGTGCTGGCGCTGCTGGCAGCATTATTGTTACGGATCTGGGCGTGGCCGGTGCGGCGCAAATTTGATATATAAGGACGGATGATGAGCATGGACTGGTTAATATTTATCCTGCTGGTGATTATGCTGGGATTCTTTTTCCGCTCTTCCGCCGGGAAGAAAAAATCACTGCAGGCAGGTCAGCCTGCACCTGATTTCCGATTGCAGGATCAGCATGGAAGAACACACACACTGGCCGATTTCCAGGGGAAATGGCTGGCATTGTATTTTTATCCGAAAGACGATACGCCCGGATGCACGAAGCAAGCGTGCGCTTTTCGTGACGGCCTTCGGGAATTGGCGGATTTGGGTGCCGAGGTGATCGGTGTGAGCGTGGACGACACGAACAGTCATGCTGATTTCGCCAAGAAATATCATCTGCAGTTTCCGTTGCTGGCGGATACCACGGCAGAGACAGCAGCGCGTTATCATTCCCTGATCAACCTGGGCCCGATCAAGTTTGCCAGGCGCAATACATTCCTGATCGATCCGCAGGGAAAAATTGCACGCATGTATTTGTCGGCAAGCGCGGAACGTAATTCCACCGAGGTGATTGAAGATTTAAAGCAATTGCAAGCGGTATAGCTGAAAGCAGGGTTTGTTTCTCATCAAGGATTGAATATTTCTTGGCAGACTGCATATAGAGGGTAGTACCGGGGAGTTACTGAATAATTGTTCATTGTGTGGACATAACAGGAAACCGATAGGGTTGATGCCCCAGGATTCCGTTGCGTGCGGAATGGTAAATGGGTTTTCATACGCTTCGTAACAAAGGAGATAAGATGGCAAATTTTACCGAAGAGCAATTGGTTCGGCTGAAAGCGGCATTGCACAGGCGTTATCTGGATTTGCAGCAGGAAGTTCGCGATGAGTTGGCGCATACCCAGGATATTAGCGATTCCGAGCTGGCGGAATTTTTGAACAATATCCCGGATGATATCGATACCGCGCTGGTTGACCGGCAGATTAACGAGATGCGCGAGCTGGAAATGTCGATGAAGTATCTGAGCGAACTGGAATTCGGTGATTGTATCGATTGTGGTAACGAGATCGGGTTTGAGCGATTGCTTGCGTATCCCTCCGCGCAACGCTGCGTGCAATGCCAAGGTCAATACGAAAAGGCTTTTCCGCAAGAATCGAATCCTTCGCTATGAAGGTGGCCTGTTTTTCCCGAATCTATGCTTTGGCTTTGAGTAAAATCAGGACGGCGCCACCACCGCCATCTTCCGCTTTGGCCTGACAGAAAGCCAACACATCGGCGCGTTGTATCAGCCAGTTTCCGATCCGGGTTTTCAGTACCGGCTCACGGTTTTTTGAGCTTAAACCCTTGCCGTGTATGACACGGACACAGCGGAATTTCTGTTGCGTGCAACTATCCAGAAAAGCGCTTAATTCCTGCCTCGCTTCATCACGCGTAAGACCGTGTAAATCCAGATTGTCGCGAATTCCCCAGTAACCGCGCCGTAAACGCCGCAGTGTTTGCGGTGAAATGCCCGGCCGCGTATAGGACCACGCATCGCCTGCTGCCATTTCCAGGGCAATATGGTCTGACAGGGTGTCCGCCGTTGCCGCCTGTTGTTCCAGGTGACTTTTTTTGCGGGGAACCGGCGGGATTGGAGAATTGCTATGGATTACTTTATCCGCGGCGGGTAATGGCGCTACGTCACGCATGGCGGCGTAAAACAGCGCCATTTCATCTTCTTCATCCTGAGGTGAATCTTTATGAGCCATCCCATTGCATCGCCGGTTTGTTTTGACTTGGCCGCCGGTTTATTTGTTTATTTGAGGTTATCCAGGTATTTTTCCGCATCCAGTGCTGCCATGCAGCCGCTCGCGGCACTGGTTACCGCCTGGCGATAGATGTGATCCTGCACATCGCCCGCGGCGAATACGCCGGGTATGCTGGTCGCCGTGGCATTCCCCTGACCGCCGCTGCGCGTGACGATATAGCCGTTTTCCATGTGCAGCTGCCCGGTAAAAATATCGGTATTGGGTTTGTGGCCGATGGCAATAAACACACCCTGCAAATTGATCGTTTGCGTGGAATCATCCTGCGTGCTTTTGATGCGCATGCCGGTCACGCCGGATTGGTCGCCCAGCACTTCATCCAATACGTGATTCAACGCCAGTTTGATGTTGCCGTTGCGCACTTTCTCCATCAGTTTATCAATCAGGATTTTTTCCGAGCGGAACTGATCGCGCCGGTGTACTACCGTGACACTGCGCGCGATATTGGCGAGATAGAGCGCTTCTTCCACGGCGGTATTGCCGCCGCCGATCACGGCCACATCCTGCCCTTTATAGAAGAAGCCGTCACAGGTGGCGCAACCGGATACGCCCCGCCCCATAAACGCTTCTTCCGATGGCAAACCCAGGTATTGCGCCGAGGCGCCGGTGGCAATAATGAGCGCGTCACAAGTGTAGGTTGCCTGATCGCCGGTTAACGTGATCGGTTTCTCAGTCAGCTTGGCCGTATGAATATGATCAAAAATGATTTCGGTATGAAAACGCTCCGCGTGCTTCTGAAAACGTTCCATCAATTCCGGACCTTGCACGCCCATTGCGTCGGCCGGCCAGTTGTCCACGTCGGTCGTCGTCATCAATTGCCCGCCCTGTGCCAATCCGGTGATCAAAACCGGATTCAGATTCGCGCGTGCCGCATAGACCGCAGCGGTATAGCCCGCCGGTCCGGAACCTAGAATAAGCAATGAATTGTGTTTGGTTGTCATAATTTATCGTCGAAGTAAATCAAGAACGATATTGTACTCGTAAACGCGCAAATTGCCTTGCTGACCGATCAGCCGGGCGGTCATTGCAGCCCGCTCCGCTGCGGATTTCGCGTTCAGCAGCAAATCGGTTTTGTTAAGTTTCTCATCGGGAAAATACATTTGTGTGGTGAGTGCGCGATAACCCGGTTTTGAGACTTTTATATGGATATGCGGCGGCCGGATCCAGGTTCCGCTGGCCGGATAAGCGCCGGGCATGACCGTTTTAAAGCGGAACAGGCCATTCTCATCACTGCTGATGACCGCCCAGCCCTGGAAGTTTTCATCCGGCTCCGCTGTGTTCAAATCGCGCGGGTGACGGTAACGGCCATGGGCGTCGGCCTGCCAGATATCCAGTGTCGTATTCGCAACCGGGTGTCCGGTGACATCCCTGACTTGACCATGAACGATGACATATTGACCCTGAGCAGCATCGGTGCGGCCATCAATCCGGGTTAAATCCGCATCTTTGTCTTTCTGATCGGCTACGGGATAGAAGGGCCCCTCCGTTTCACCGGGTGTCGGCATCATTGCGAATGCCTGGCCAAGGCAACCGCTTAAGCCGAATGCGCTGGCCATGCCGCCCAGCATACTGAATTGGATCATTTTTCTTCTGGAGATCTTTTTCATAGCTGGATTGCGCGGTATGGGTATCCCGATTAACGGCCATGCTGCTGGTGATTCCGGGGCCGCCACGTTGCTGATGCGCTTTTCGTCTTTATTTTAGACATTTATAAATACGACTGTACCTTAATAAAGATGTTCCTGCTTTGTCAAAAAAACCTTTCAGAAATATTTTCGTAAAATGCAGACATCGAGTCCGTGGTGCACTCGACCTTAACTGACCGTTGAAAAACTGTCTATGTTGCCGCGACGGTATTAAAAACAGGCCAAAAATGCCAATTTATCAAGCATAAGTTGCATTTTTGCCTGTGTTTTTTTTGCCTTGAATTGGCTGCCTCGAGAACATTTTTTACGGCCTGTTAGAGGACTCATCGAACTCGAGATTTGCTTGGCTAATGACGCCCGCAGCCGCATCCCGGCGCATGTCCGTGAGTTTGATCGGGCTTTGACTGAAGCGAGCGCATGGCCAGATCCCGGCCGCGCGCCATGTTGCCATGCATCGCGGGGGCGGAAAGAATCACTTTCTCCGTGATGCTCCTGCACGCCGGGCAATCCGGGGCGGGCGCATCGATTGACTGGTGTGCTTCGAATTGCAGCTTGCATTGTGTGC
>CAZDYN010000186.1:0-5270 GCA_964509635.1 uncultured Nitrosomonas sp.
CGTTGTGCAGGGTGGATGGCCTGATGGATGGCTTGCAATTCGCGAAACCATCCATTTTGATCTTCAGAGAATGGTTCCAGAATTTGCTGAGCGCACGCGCGTCCTTGAAATTATGCTTCGCCCGGTTAAATTGGAACAAAAGGTACGAGCCTATGTGTTATCAAACAATCAAGGATATTCCGATATCACGGATATTGAGCCGGATGGCGATAGTGACACTGCGTATGCGCAGGCTTCGGAACGTGTAAATAAAATTGTGGAGGATTTGGGTGAAGAGGTTGCTTTAATTCCGGATTTTCTCGCCTCTTTGCTCCCGGAATTATTGAGTAGCGATAGCAACATGATATGGCAATTCGGTCGCGGGCTTGCAAAAGGCACATTAAATATCAAACAGGATTGGTATCAATTTCTCAATACCCTGACGACATTACCAGAAAGTAAACGCAATATTTCTTTGTTACGCGGTTTTATCGAAGTAGCCAACACTCGTGATTCCACTATGGTCAATCAGCTTATGGATGAAGCCTTAACCGATCCAGTTTTTTCCCCGCTTTTTCCGATACTTCAATCTTCATACCCGATTGACGAGGCCGGAGCCAAACGGCTCATTTTATCGATTTCCCGTGGTCATGCACCATCGCGAACATACTCTTACCTTAGTGGGGGGAGATGTTCTGATTTAATCCCTCTGCCACTTTTCCGGGAAATACTATTCGGAGTCGCATCCTTGCCCGAAGGTTATCGGGTTGCTGTTAATATTTTCTGGATGTGGCTGCACTCCTTGCAAAGAAGCAAAACACCAATTGATTGTGATACATCCTTAACGGGAAGAGAGTTGCTGAGACTTTACGATTTTCAGAGTGCCGACCAGAATCACGCCCACCACCTAAATGAGATTGCCGTTGCCTGTATGGTCGGCAATGCTGCATATGAGGATGCCATAACAGTCTCCACGAATTTGGCTCGTGCACTCTTCGATTACTCCTCAGGCGCTAGGCAGTGCGGTGAACTGGTTCGAACTTTGTTTCGGCTTCAGCCTATGGCAGCTATTTCAGCTTTCCTGAATGAAGATTTGGTAAGAGAAACGAACAACCAGCAGCGCAGGCCATTGTCTTATTTCTTCAGATTTGATCGTGAAAGTCCCGTCAATGGGGCGTCATCGGAAATACTTATGGCATGGGCAAGGAAAAATTTTGATGTTCGCTTACCCAAGTTAGCCGCAGAGATTCATTTGTTCTCCAAGAATGACGAGCATGACACCCCTTCTTGGTCATCGTTGGCACTGGAAATTCTTGAGTTAGCGCCTGATCGCTCGGCAATTTTAGACATATATGCATCTCGACTCCACCCAAATGACGTGCGATCTGGCTCACTTGCAGACAATCTTTCGCCTTATCTCACTTTGGTAGAAAAACTGCAAACGCACAATGACCCTTTGGTGGTTGCATGGGCTGAAAAGCAGGCTGAATTATTAACCAAAGAGATTGACGAAGAATATAAACGTGATCGCTGTGTAGATGAGAGCTTTGAGTAAGTAGCATTGAGAAGGACATGTCACAACGCTTCATAACGAATCTCCACCACCTCCAGTTCTTCCAACCCGCCCGGCGTATGCAGCCTCACCCTATCGCCCTCATACGCCTTGAGCAGCGCCTTGGCCAGCGGGGAAACCCAGCTGATGCGGCCATGGCCAGGATCTACTTCGTCCAGACCGACAATACTGTAGGTATGTTCCTCACCTTGCGCATTGCAGATGGTCACGGTGGCGCCGAAGAACACTTGGTCGCATTCACCGCGCTGGGCGGGATCGACCACTTCAGCGTTATCCAGACGCTTGGACAGGAAGCGCAGACGGCGGTCGATTTCGCGCAAGCGCTTTTTGCCGTAAATATAATCGCCGTTTTCCGATCGATCGCCATTGGAAGCCGCCCAGGTAATGGTTTTAACCAGCTCGGGACGTTCCACTTTCCACAACTGATCGAACTCTTCCTTAAGCCGCTGATACCCAGCCGGCGTGATGTAGTTCTTCACACCCTGAGGCAATTTCGGTGTGCCGTCGAGTTCGTCGTCGTCTTCGCTTTCCTTGGTAAATGCCTTACTCATCAATACAACTGCCATTAAAAACACTCAGGACGCTAAGATAGCGGTCTTCCGCTCTCTATTCAAGATAACCTGTCATATTTAAGTTCTTATCCGCGGGATCGTAAAGAAACCTTGCATCCGGCAAGGAATCTAAAAGATATATTAACCAGGAGGTCATTATCATGTTGATGAACCGGCGCCAATTTCTGAGTATGACTGGCGCGACGGCCTTGGTGGCCGTATGCTCACCGCAGGCACTCACAGCACAATCCGTTGCGCATCCTCTGAAGCAGAACGCTTCTGCCACGCTCAAGGCCATGCAGGATCTAGCCCGGCAAAAAAACAAGTTGCTCGGCTATCCGATCAACATGACAACATTGCCGGAAGAATTCTTTGCCTGGCGCAATGAACTGGCGGCTGCCGGTTTTAATCAATTTGCATTTAATAATATCGGTAATCCATACAACCACAGCCATATCCCATTTAATTGCCATCCCTTTGAAAGGGACCTGATCGACCGGTTCGGAGCCGTGTATGGTTTCCCGCTGGATGATATCTGGGGGTTTCTGACCAACAGCGGCACCGACAGCAATATGCACGGGCTGTATATGGGACGCACCATTCTTAAAAGCCGCACCGGTGTGATGCCGAAAATCTATTTCACGCGCGAGGCGCATTATTCAATCCAGATTCTGCGGGATCTATTGAATCTCGAGTGGGTGGTCGTCGGTACCAATCAAGATGGCAGCATGGATGTTGACGATCTGGAACGGCAAATGAATGCGCATCCCGATAACCCTGCCCTGGTCGTCGCCACCATCGGCACCACCTTCAAAGGTTCGGTCGACTCGATTGACGGCATTCAAGCCAGGCTCAAAGACCGGGTTGCCTACCTGCATCTGGATGCGGCTTTGTTTGGCGGTTATCTCCCGCATACGCAATTTGCCGCCGATCTGTTACATGAAACGCGTAATCCGGTAACCGGGGAAAAACTCAAACGCTACGATTCAATCGCCGTTTCATGCCACAAGTTTTTTGGATTCCCTTCACCCGCAGGATTGTTCATCACCACCCGGACAAACTTTGAATCGTTCCGCGCGCAATTCAGCCAGATTCATGATCCGGAATATATCCTGCAAGTACCCGGCACGATCACCTGCTCACGGGATGCGGTTAAACCAGCCGAATTTTATTTCTTCAGTTCGGAATCGGCTTTTGCGCGGCAAGCCGACGATGCCAGAACAATACTGGACAATGCCGGATATCTGCTGCACGAGATGACCAATCACTATAGCCATCTACAACCCGCAAGAGCCAATGATCGTTCGAACACGATTTACTTCAGAAAACCCGGCGAAACCGTGGTCAACAAGTATTGCCTGGCTACCATGCGGCTGGATGTCGATGGACGACATACGCCTTGCGCGCATGTCGTCGTAATGCCGCACGCAAACCGGAAGGTTCTGGATGAATTTCTAACCGATCTGGGCAAATACACAACGTCATGATGACATCAATGCGCAACCGAGCGGGAAAAAACGTTGATCACAAAAACGCCTGCGACGATCAAAGACAAGCCGATCACCGCAGGCGTATCCAGCGATTGTCCGAGAAACAGCCAGCCGCTCAGTGCAATCAATACGATACCGGCACCGGACCAGATCGCATACGCCACGCCAACGGGAATGGTTTTAAGCGTCAGCGAAAGCAAATAAAAAGCCAGTAAATAACCTGCCACAACAACAACCGAGGGCCAGAAGCGAGTAAATCCATCGGCTGCTTTGAGGCATGACGTGGCTATCACTTCACTGACAATCGCGATGGCAAGAAGAATCCAATGATGCATCTGATCACTCCGATAGTTTGCAATAGTGAGCACTCATTAATAATGAGCTCAAGCAATTGACATTAGAATAATTCTCATATTTTGGGTAACCATACACACGGGAAATAATAGAATGAACTTGTATTTTGGTTGGGTAAACAAAGATGCTTACACACAATAGAGCACAGTTCATCAAACGCATTTATTGAAAACTGACCCGGTTACGGTTTGTAAAAAAGCGATTTTCTCAGTAATGACTAATCAATTCTCTGGCATTTCGTTTGCTGCACAAAAGCTTGTAATTCGCAAGCGTAATCAGGGATTAATTTTCGTCTTTTTTTAATCCAGGGTTGATAAAAGTTAAACAAGCTAGTGGCATATTCGCCAAAAAAGTTTTGTGATACGCGCTCGTCGCAAATCCCGTTGTCTATACAAGTTTTCAGATTTGCAAAGAAATTAACCAATAAATCAACACTCTCTCGATGCTCATAATTCTTAGATACTATTGGTAATACAATTTTTTCAATAATTAATGCTCGCTCTTTTTCATTTTCAATCGCCCCCCGATTGAGCCGTTCAAATTCATCCTCATAATCACTCCAATATTCATTGAGTTTTAATCGCGTATTTAGTAACTGCCCACTACTGAAGTTATCAAGAAATTCCATCGTTTTCTTTACCCGGTTTTCTTGCTTGACATCAAAATACTGATAAACAGCGCTTAGACTCGCTGTAATTAAAATGACTTTAAGGATCAATTCCAGCCAGCCGACAGCATTTTGCGGCCAGAAAACTGAAGTAATGATTTGGTCAGATTCTTTTGAATTCATCATTTGCTTGTGTTATTGGCTTTGACATATTTTTCCAAAATCAACGAGCACAGGATCGCTTTTATTATCTTTTAGTAATTTATTAAATCTCAGCTTAAAACATTGCAGCTGCTCCTTAGTCAGCATCAAGACATCTTTGGAAGTTACCCCCCCTTCGCCATTAGTGGAAGACACCGCTCCCAGAACCAGAAACGGAAGTGTAATGCCTCCTCTGACACGGTCACCCGCCTCAACCTGAGAATCATCACATTCCCTCTCTAAAACGACCATCACTGGATCAGCGCGTCTTTCAAGCAGATCGTCAACTCGCTTATACAAACAAGTTAATTTCTGTTTCTCAATATGATACTCGCGCTCCGAATTCTGAGCGTATCCGTTCACGGGTAACGCCAGCACTATCCATAACAGTGAAGAAAAATTACGCAGCATATCAATCTCCTTGAAAAAGGAATCATCCAATCAGATTGGCATAAATCAAATTAGGGCCTGTTAACACTATATGATATAATATGGTGATGGAAATCACTGAAAAC
>CAZDYN010000187.1:0-5256 GCA_964509635.1 uncultured Nitrosomonas sp.
AATCCGCTCTCGTTCTCCCACTTGGCTCGCTACGATTGCTTAAGTCCGGCAGACTCCTGGACCGGACATTTCTGCTTGCAGGGCACACTCAACCAACACTTTGGTGAGTTGCTTGTCTCCGTTTACAGTAGTTGCTACTCATTGAGCGCAATGTTGTCTTAGAATTTCCAAAGCAGACACAGCAGCTATTTCCCAGCCGGATCTTTTTGTCAGCTAACCAATGTTACCGGCCCTGCTGCTGTTGATTGATCAGTTTCTCGAATTCTTCCACAGGAACCGGGGAAGAATAAAAATACCCCTGCACATAATCACAGCCAAGTTTAATTAATAAATCCTGCTGTTCCTGCGTCTCCACACCTTCGGCAATGGTCTTGATATCCAGTTTGTGTGCCATCAAAATGATGGCCTCAACCAATGCATTATCGGTCATGTTACTGGTTAAATTGGCAGTGAAAGAACGATCAATCTTGAGGTAGTCGATATCAAACGCTTTAAGATAAGAGAGTGACGAAAAACCGGTACCAAAATCATCGATAGAGACTTCAATACCGCTATTGCGAAACTCCAGCAAGCGCTCTTTAACATCCAGTGCATCTTTCAACAGTAAACCTTCTGTAATTTCAACGTTAATGCAATTCCCCGGCAACCCCAATCGAACAAGCTTGTCAGACCACCGTTGCTGGTTGCGTTGCTTAAATTGTATGGGGGATTTATTCACGCTGACCTGAATAATAACGCTATACTTTTTATGCCACTGCTGAATCTGAGTAATCACTTGATCAAATACCCAGTCACCCATTTCCTGGATCAACCCGCTTTCCTCTGCCAGCGGAATAAAGACAGCAGGACTGATCATGCCACGCTGCGGATGATCCCAACGCAGCAAGGCTTCTGCTTTTACAATACGACGACAGTTCAGATCCAGAATAGGCTGATAGTGGATACGCAATTCGTCCCGCAGCAACGCATGCCTAAGATCATGAATCAACATCATCTTTTCGTTTACTTTCTGCTGCATGGCGGGCGTAAAGTAACAAAAGCGGCTTCGTCCCTGTTGCTTTGCAGCATACATCGCCTGGTCCGCATGCTTCATCAAGCTCTCCATATCCATACCATCTTCCGGATAAACGGCAATACCAATGCTGGTAGAGATATGATGCGCGGTTTGATTTTGATTAAATTGAAACGGTCTGCGCAGCTCTTGAATAATATTCTGAGCCACCATCTCGATACGTACCTTATTACTGATTTCCGGCAGAATAACGATAAACTCATCTCCTCCCATTCGCGCTACGGTATCGATTTCACGCACGCACGACTTGATGCGGCTTGCAGCTTCTTTAAGTAACTTATCTCCAGCATCATGGCCGAGCGTATCATTGATATCCTTAAAATGATCCAGGTCAAGAAGAAACAATGCCAGCAATAATCCACTACGGTGGCATTTCTTGATCTCTTGCGCCAACCGATCCTTAAATAGATTGCGATTGGGTAACCCTGTCAGTTGATCATAGCTCGCCTGCGTTAAGATTAACTCATCCTTTTGTTTCTTCTCGGTAATATCCGAGAACTGCGCAACATAGCAATAGACATGACCATCCGGATGGCGGATAACACTGATGTTCAGCCATCTGGCATGAATAGTGCCATCCTTGTGGCGATCCCAGATTTCGCCTTGCCAATGATCGTTCTTTTTAATCGCTTGCCACATTTCCTGATAAAAGATTCTGTCATGACGTCCGGAATTAAAAATCCTGGGATTTTTCCCCACTACATCAGCCAGCTCATAACCGGTCATACGAATAAATGCCGGATTAACATGCCTGATAATATTTTTTTCATCCGTTACCATGATCGCTTCACTGCTCGATTGATAGATCGCACTCGCTAGCAGCATAAAATCATCGGATTCAATATTGCTGGTAATGTCCCAGTTCGTGCCGATCATTTGCAAGGCTTTTTTGGAAGCATCGCGAATCACCGTAGCTATCACGCGAAGATTGCGAATTGTCCCATCGGGCCAGCAAACACGGAATTGGGTATCGAGATTTTTTTCATTCCATAACACCGACCGGATTTCCTTCTCGACGCGCTGCAAGTCTCTGGGATGAACATTGATGCTCCAATCCGCATAAGCACCATGAAAATTATCTTTCGAGATGCCATACAAAACAAACATCTGGTCATCCCAGGTCAATTTGTTGTGGATGATATCCCAGTTCCAGATACCCACCCCGCTCACACGCGTCGCCAATGTGAGATGTTCAATGATCTGATTAAGTGTGCCTTCTGTTTGCTTGAACCGGGTGATATCGGTAGAGACTCCAATTAAACCAATAATTTGACCTTGTTCATCGCGTACCGGTTGCTTGACGGACTGACAAATTCGTATCTCACCAGTCGATTTGATAATGAATTTTTCTTCTTGCCTGAATGTTTCTCCAGATTCCAATACGCGTTGGTCATTGCGTTTTAGTTCACTTAAAACTTCCAGATCAAAAAATTCACTGTCACCGTGACCGATAATATTATCAATTGAATTACCGAGAAAATTTTGCATTCCCTCATTAATATAAATGTAACGCCCCATTCTGTCTTTGATGTATATATAGCTATCAAGCTGATTCAGAATCGCAGGTAATTCAATTTTTCTGCTTTCCAGTAAAATTACAGCAGTTCCGGCCACAGAATTCAGCGTGGATTCACCAAAAGGGTCCGCCGCAGCAACCTGTATTTTTTCTTCTGATGCCATAGCTTTATCCCTATATGTCCATCCCGCATAAATGACCCGGAAGCGCTACAATTACGCTGCTGCAAGCTAGCAGCTTTTAAATGATTTCTCTATCAGAACAAATGCTAAATCTATTTAGGACAATACTGACTTCTTTCAGGACACACGGTTGGAAATACAATGGAAACGATAGTTTCATTGATATCACACTTACCTGCAAAGAAAAATTCACTTTATCATTCAATACACTACCAAACCAGCATTTCCATTTTATTCAAAACTTACTTAGAATTTTTCCTTCAGTATCATTATTGCAGTGTGATATTGTGATCATGCCCGGTCTGGAATTCAAATTGGCGGAAGTATATAAGAATGGCTTGGCGCTACCTTAAGCCCGGCAATCATTAACCGGCCTCAACTCATACTATTAATCTTTCATGATTTCTGAATCCAATCTCAATCTGGCTATTTCCGATTCGCTGGAATCCCTGCAAAAACGGCTTCATCTCATCGGTAAAACCGCCAAAACCGGCGATTGGTCTTACACTTTCAAAACAAACTTGACGTCATGGTCAGATTATCTTTATGAATTCTACGAACTGGATAAAACCTTTGACTGCTCGTCTCTGCTTGAAAGCACTCATTTTTACCAGGGCCTCGAGAAAGAAAAAATGCGCGCACTGCTTGCGCAGGCCACATCAATTCAAACACAATGTAGCGCAGAATTCATGATTGTGATGAATGATGGCCGGATTAAATGGCATGCCACAACCGTTTACCCGGTGCTTGATGACCATGGCGATATGGCCGGTCTGTACGGTATTCTGCAAAACATCACGGCAACAAAGCAGGCCGAAGAAAACAAGAAAAAAGAAAATGTTCTTTACAATCACATCCTGGATAGATTGCCTACCGAACTGGTCGTGCTGAATAAGGAAGGCCGCTATATTTATGCAAATGACGCCGCCATTAAAAGTAAAGAACACCGTGGCATTATGCTGGGCAACGGGCATCATCAGCATAGTGATCTCGGCAATTGGATTCCTGCCGCCGAATCAAGACGCCATGAAGTAATCAACGAATGCATGGTACATAAAAGACCGATAACCTTTGAGGAAAGATTGCCTGACGCGGATGGAACAGAACGGACTTATCTGCGCAACATGTATCCGCTGCTGGATGAAAACGGTGATGCAGAGTTTCTCATCGGACACGGCATGGATATTACCGCCAGAAAAAAAAGCGAGCTGGAATTGCAGCGCATGGCCATTGTCGCTGAGAAAACCAATGGCATCGTGATGATTACCGATCCCGAGAAAAAAATTATCTGGATCAATAACAGTTTTGAGAAAATCCTGGGATACCGGTCTGAAGAAATCATAGGGCTTGACCCGGCAGCTTTTCTCCAAGGCCCTGAAACATCGACCGAAACAATCCATGAAATTGCCCGTGCGCTGCGCAATAGCGGTACATTTTCCGGTGAAATTCTGAATTACACCAAAAGCGGTGAAAAAATCTGGCTCTATCTCAATATTGCTGCGGTATATGACGATGCCGGCCAACTGATCAACTATGTAGCGGTCGAAAATGACATCACGCTGATAAAAATGGCGGAACAGCGATTACAAAAAGCCATGGAAAAGGAACGCGAACTCAATCGTTTCAAAACCCAGTTTGTCAGTCTGGCTTCACACCAGTTTCGTACCCCGCTTGCCACCATCCGCTCCAGTATCGATCTGCTGGAACTGAAAATGGAATCAGCCGGTCTCAGCGCTTCCTTTATCGACTACTTTCAGAAACACAAAGCCATTATGGCTGAGGAAACGACCCGCATGACCGAGCTCATGGAAAATATTCTGGATATCGGACGGATTGATGAAGGAAAAATAGAAATCTCCAAGAAGAACCTCGCGTTCAAACAGTTTATGGATGCTTTTGTTGAATCAAATGTTGAACCGAGCGGACAGCAAAGAAAACTCAATTATCAGTTTCGCGCACCTGATCGCATCATCAACATGGATGAAATTCTTCTGCGGAATGTTTTACGCAATATTGTATCCAATGCGTTTAAATACTCTGATGGCAAACAGGCGCCGGAGCTTATCGTTAGCTTCTCAGAAAATACTTATCTCGTAATGATCA
Source organism: uncultured Nitrosomonas sp. (assembly GCA_964509635.1). GTDB lineage: Bacteria > Pseudomonadota > Gammaproteobacteria > Burkholderiales > Nitrosomonadaceae > Nitrosomonas. The sequence continues at coordinate 4,874 of CAZDYN010000187.1, forward strand.
AGGATTATGGCATCGGTATCCCGGAAAAAGATCAGCCATTCCTGTTCCAATCCTTCTTCCGGGCATCCAATGCCAAAGTTATTCCGGGAAGCGGACTCGGACTCATGATCGCCAAGAAATTAATCACACTGCACGGCGGTGGCATCTGTTTTGAAAGCAAAACGGGCAACGGTTGCACGGTAACCATTCAATTGCCCTTATAAACAAAGACAATGAGCAGTCCATTGATTCTTGTGATAGAAGATGAAAATGCACTACGCGAAAATATAACCGGAATTATCGCGCACTATGGTTTTCGCGTAACCAGCGCGCCTTCTGGCGAAGAAGGTATAAAAATGGCGATGGCATTGAATCCTGATATCATCATTTGCGATATCATGCTT
>CAZDYN010000188.1:0-5245 GCA_964509635.1 uncultured Nitrosomonas sp.
CCCCTTTGTTGATGGCAACAAACAAGTAGCATTTGCAGCTACCGATATTTTCCTTCGTATTAATCATTATCTGAATAGATTGCCAAACCATTTAAGCCTTCTCTTGATTATTTTTCCAGCGCCAGCGCAACCATACCCGCAATCGCCTGAATTCCTCCGCATCAATGCCATCAGGTAATATGACTACACTGCGCGTAAAAAACTTCTGCGAGGGTTTCAGATTTATTACCGTGAGATAAGGCGCAACAAAGGAACTGCCTTGTATACTGCAAGCGATAGATTCGCCTGAGCGCGTTGTCAGCACACAGGTCATCTCATCCGGCAGCGTCAAAACCACTATGGCATTTTGTGCAGTCAACATCGCATCTTTTCTTAAATAGTAAAACAAGCTGGCTATCAGCGTAGCCACGATAATCACAGTGATATTCCAGGACAGCGCCAGCGGCCATAATAGGCCTGCGGCAACCAGGTGAGCTAGAACAAGTATCACCGCAAGCTGATATGAAGGTTGAAGATGAATAATCAAAACAATCCTATTTAACCCGAATATTTCATAAATTGGCACGTGCCCTTGTTTACCTTCTGATTAATAAGAAAGATTTTGTTCAGTCGGGTGTATGAATCACTACACCACTCTTTCTCAAGACTTCCCTTTTAATCAGAACTCTGCGTGATTATCACGCGAATTTATGAAATATTCGGGTTAAAATCACTGATCAACCAGATATTGATTATTGCGGCTCAACAATCGCCGCCTCAAAAAAATGGGACGCAAATCAATTTCCCGAGGCCGGCTCTTGCGTTTATCCGGATGAGATATCGTATAATCATTGCCCGTTTATTTATCCGCAGTTTTTGTATGAATCTAATCTGGCAAACCTACTTACGCGATCACCATGCTGTCATTGAAAATAATTGCGTGATTCATTTTGGCGATATCACAAAGGAACTTCAAGATACCGCAACCATGACCATAGCAACCGATCTCTCCCATTATGGCTTGATTCGCTTTTCTGGAGAAGACGCCAAGACTTTTCTGCAAAGCCAGCTCAGTTGCGATATCCGCGAAGTCAGTTTGAACAAGGCGCAATATGGCGGTTACTGCACCCCTAAAGGACGGATTCTGGCAAGTTTTTTACTGTGGCAGCAGGATGATGATCTTGTCATGCAATTGCCCGTCAGTTTATCCACCGCCATTCAAAAGCGTCTGTCCATGTTTGTGCTGCGCGCCAAAGTGCGATTGACTGATGTAAGCAATGATCTGGTCCGGATCGGCATCGCAGGCCCCAATGCCGCAGCATTGATTGAAGACATCACAGGCTCTGCATGCAATGCGGATCAGACTCTACGGATTATTCAGCATCAACGAGCCGATATTCTCTGCCTGTCTCAGCAGCGTTTTGAATTGATAACACCGGTTGAAAATGCGCCTGCGCTGTGGGAGCATATTAACCAGCTCGCAACACCTGTTGGCGCCGGTTGCTGGGATTGGTTGAATATCGTATCCGGGATTCCGGTTATTTTGCCGGAAACTCAGGAGATATTCTTACCGCAAATGGTCAATCTGGATGCAATCGGCGGCATCAGTTTTAAAAAGGGTTGCTATCCGGGACAAGAAATTGTGGCGCGCACGCAGTATCTTGGAAAACTCAAGCGCCGCATGTTTCTGGCGCATATCGCCGCAACGGAAACAGTCAAAGCTGGCGATACGTTATACAGCAGGGATATGAATGACCAATCAAGTGGCGACATTGTTAATGCAGCCCCGTCACCCTACGGCGGTTACGATGTTTTGGCGGTCATCCAGCAAAGCAGTGTTGATATAGGTGGAATTCATTGGCAATCATTGCGGGGACCGGCGCTGGAAATGAAGCCGTTACCTTATCCGCTGCCAGCATAACCACAACAGAATGATACTTCATTCCAGGTGTCATGATTTCCCGGCGGCCGGTTCCGGTTGCTTCGGTTTATTGGAAAAATTCAAGCTTTCGGGTGCATTGGTACCTCCCGTCACAACAAAAGCCATCGCTTCCTCGGTTGTCCAGTCCGTCAGTATCACATCCTCCATCGGCAGGATTTCAATATAGCCGGATGTCGGATTGGGTGAGGTCGGCACATACACAGCAGCCAATTTCTTCCCGCTATCCTTATCCAGCATGATTTTCGTGATAAAACCGACAGCTTTCATTTCCGGCGATGGAAAGCTGATCAGAACGACACGTTGTCCGGTAACCGGCGGTTTGCTGATCGTGTGCAAGAAACGTTTAGTGGCGCCATAAATCGTTTGCGCCAAGGGAAGCCGGGCCAGTATATTTTCATAGATGCCGATCACTTTCTTGCCGATGACAAATGAAGCCAACAATCCAATACCATACAAGCTGACTATTGTCAGCAGTGCGGCAACCGCATGCTGAAAATTGGAATCCAGCAGCCAACTGGCCGCCGTACCGGAAAATGGCCGCACGGCATGCGCCACCCCCTTGAGCAGCGGATCTCCGATACGCGCCAATAAATTCAACAAAAAATCAAATACCAGCCACGTCACCCATAAGGGCGTCACTGTCAAGAAGCCAATCAGTATATAACGGGCCACATGAGCGGAATGCTCTGCTTCTGCACGTTGCTCATCATTACTTTCTGTTGTCATGCTCTAATACAATCTCCAGCCGAAAAGCAAATTTATCCTGATCATTTTTGCACGATCAATACCTTGTTTCTGTTAATTCGCAAGCACGGTTACCAGCAATTGACTTAATACAAAACAGGCTATGATAATATTATTTGATACGGTGTCAGCATAAATATTAGAAATATCATTTACTGGCAAGCTGGCATTGTTCTTGGTAGAATCGCTTGATTGCTTACTTTAATTTCCGATATAAGTTGACTGGTAATGAGTATGTCAGATCAAATAATGATGCGATATTTGTTTGGTGCGAAAAAGCTTTGATCAATATCCACTCCTTTTATCCAAAAACCAAATAACTTATCAAAACACATCATTGCTTCATGCATGCTAATAAATTAACAAACGAAAATAGATCATCCGTTCAGTATTCCGTTCGGGGCGCACTTTTATAAGAATGAAAAGGGACCGTTATGTCACATAGCTCAACACAAATTAACAAGTATCTGAAGAGTTTACAAAAGCACCTTGCTGATGAGCATCCGGACAACCCGACTTTGGCCAATGCGGTTAAAAGTTTCAGAAAAATGGATTATGTTGGCCATAGCATGGGATTGATCGGTAAGGATGAATCGTATGCGACTTGTGTGACATGGTGGCCCATGATCGCTGTATTGGGTACATTTTCCGCTGGCAAATCGACTTATATTAATTCTTATTTGAATATGCAGTTGCAGCGCACGGGCAATCAGGCTGTTGATGATAAATTCACGGTAATCTGCTACAGCCGTCATAATGAGGCGAAAACGCTGCCCGGCATTGCGCTCGACGCAGATCCGCGTTTCCCGTTTTTTCAGATCAGCCGCAGTATCGATGAAATTTCGGAAGCGGGGCAAGAACGTATTGATGCTTACCTGCAACTGAAAACCTGCCCATCGGAAAATATACGCGGAAAGATCCTGATTGACTCCCCAGGTTTCGATGCTGACAATCAACGCGCGTCTACATTACGCTTAACGCAGCATATCATTAACTTGTCCGATCTTGTTCTGGTGTTTTTTGATGCGCGCCACCCGGAACCGAAAGCGATGCAGGATACCTTGGCTTATTTGGTTTCGGCCAGTGTTAATCGCGCCGATGCCAATAAATTCCTATACATTCTGAATCAGATTGATGTCACGGCCCAAGAAGACAATCCCGAGGAGGTCGTTTCGGCCTGGCAGCGCTCATTAGCCGAAGTAGGTTTGGTAACCGGACGATTCTACCGGATTTATAATCCAAGTGCCGCTGTCCCCATTGCCAATCCGCATGTCAGAGAACGTTTCGAGAAAAAACGCGAAGAAGATATGGCTGATATCAACGCGCGCATGCATCAAATTGAAGTGGAACGCTCGTATCGCATCGTTGGAAAACTCGAACAAACAGCCAAAAGCATCAAAAATCAGATTGTCAGCAAACTGTCTGATATGCTGAAAAAATGGAAAAGCAAGGTCATCCTGTGTGATGGTTTGGTATTTGGCGCGCTGGCTGTATTAGCTGGCGTGGCTTTGACCATGACTGAATCCTGGGGTCTCCTTAAAGCATTTCCGGATGAACTCATGCAAGGCGAAACTTCTGCAGCAGCTATCGCCGCATTTTTGGTAATCAGCATTATCTATATCCATTTCTCCATCCGCCGCGCCGTTGCCAATAAAATACTAAAAAATCTGGCTGGCGAACTAGGAAATGATCAGGATATATACAAACAATACGCACAGGCGTTCAACAAAAGCACTGCGGCATACCGGCCGATGTTCCTGAAAGGCCCCGCTGGATGGAATGAAGTTACGCAACAAACAATTGACGAAATCATTAACGAAGCCAATGATTACATCCAGGCATTGAATGATCAGTTTACGAATCCTTCAGGAAATGGCGGAGAGAACTCGCAAGTCTGAAGTTTTATGTTCATCACCGCACAATCCTGAAGCAACCCGCGAAGATCTGATCAGGCTCTATAAATCCAGGATGACAAACAAAACTAACAGCCTAACAGGCCTGTTAATACCTGTTTGTTTTCCCGGATTTATGAAATCTTTCCTTGACTCAAACTTAATCATTCTTGTGTTTTCTTGACTGAGTACCCGCTGAAGCCTGTTGCGACTATTGCGCGGCACTGCTCAAACCACACCGTCTATTTAGCATGTGTCCTATTTTTATTACATGTTTGCATCCTATGCGCCTACACCCTGATCTGGTTTGGACAAGAGCGATATTAAAGAGTAAAATTCCGGCTCTTTACACTGGGTAATTTAATCGGAGAAATTTATGACAGTCACAATCGACCAAAAAGCACAGGTAGTGCGCGATTATCAAAGAGCCGACGGAGATACTGGCTCTCCAGAAGTTCAGGTTGCGCTCTTGACAACACGGATCAATGACTTAATTGGACACTTCAAAACACACGTCAAGGATCATCATTCCCGACGTGGTTTGTTACGCATGGTAAGCCGTCGTCGCAAGTTGCTTGATTATTTAAAAGATCGCAATAACGAAGCTTATCAGACTCTGATCGAACGCCTTGGTTTACGCAAATAAGCACGCCGCAAAAAATTTTGCTGGCAGCAAATCAAGAAGATT
>CAZDYN010000189.1:0-5205 GCA_964509635.1 uncultured Nitrosomonas sp.
AATACGTCCTGGATGAATACCGCTTGCGGCAGAGTCAGCTTGAGCTGGAGAAGAAGAAGCTGCAACGGCTTAAAAGCATTGTTGCAGTGACCCTGGATGGCATGCCGGTGGATTTATACGCCAACATCGAACTGCCCGAAGATATTGTTCAGGTCAAGGAAAGCGGCGCTACCGGTATCGGTTTGTTCCGCAGCGAATTTTTATTTCTCAATCGCGATGACTTGCCGGGCGAGGATGAGCAGTTTGAGGCGTACCGCACGGTTGCCGTCAAAATGCATAAGCAGCCGGTCACCATTCGCACATTTGATCTGGGCGCGGACAAGAATCTGAAAGGCGCGGTGCAGGTCGCGGCGAATCCGGCGCTGGGTTTGCGCGCGATCCGCATGAGTCTGGCGGAACCGAGGATGTTCCACACGCAATTGCGCGCCATTTTGCGCGCTTCCAAGTATGGCGATGTGCGCATTCTGGTGCCGATGCTGTCCAATATCGCGGAAATTGACCAGACGCTGCATCACATCGAGTATGCAAAGCAAAGCCTGCGCGATGACAGGATTCATTTTGACGAGCATGTCAGGGTCGGGGGGATGATCGAGATCCCGGCAGCAGCGTTGAGTCTGGATAGTTTCATGCGCAAACTCGATTTCTTGTCGATCGGCACCAATGATTTGATTCAGTATACGCTGGCGGTTGACCGCATCGACGATACCGTGGCGCATCTGTATGATCCATTCCATCCGGCGGTGTTATGGCTGGTTTCGCATATCATTCAGAGCGCCAGGCGCGCCAGGATGCCGGTATCGATTTGCGGGGAAATGGCGGGTGACAAGCAGTTTACGCGGTTGTTGCTGGGTTTCGGATTGCAGCAGTTTTCCATGTACCCGTCGCAGTTATTGACGGTGAAAAACCAGATCTTAAAAAGCCATTTGCCTGATATTATTCCGTTGGTGCAAAAGATCATCAAAGCGGATCATCCGGAAAAAATAGCGGCATTGCTGGCTAAACTGAATGACTCATGAAACGCGCAATGAGCGCATGAGCTGAGTCAGAGTTTTCTCTAGTGTAGGCCTGTTTTTTTGGCGATATAATTGTTAACTGGATATTCAGTCGTTTCTTCGGGACTTTCCTAATATAAATGCAAGACTCAAAATCAGTGGGCGCGGTAACACCGCGGTACGTGCAAATCGATAAGCCGTTGCAGTTAAAGAGCGGGCTGTCGCTCGATAGCTATCATCTGGTGTATGAAACCTACGGGCAATTGAATGCCGCGCGCTCCAACGCGGTATTGATTTGCCACGCGCTCTCCGGCAGTCACCATGTGGCCGGTTTTTATGCGGATAATGAGAAGAGTATCGGCTGGTGGGACAATATGGTGGGTCCCGGAAAACCGATTGATACCAATCGTTTTTTTGTCATTGGCGTGAATAATTTGGGCGGCTGTCACGGCTCTACGGGTCCGGCCAGTGTCGACCCTCACACGGGCAAGCATTATGGCGCCGGATTTCCTGGGGTGACGGTGTAAGACTGGGTAGAGGCACAAGCACACTTGGCTGAACATTTAGGAATTGAACAGTTTGCCGCAGTGGTGGGCGGCAGTCTGGGCGGTATGCAGGCGATGCAGTGGACGCTCGATTATCCGGAAAAAGTGCGTCATGCGCTGGTGATTGCGGCGGCAGCCAAACTGACCGCGCAGAATATCGCGTTTAACGATGTCGCGCGCCAGGCGATCATGACCGATCAGGAGTTTTACGGCGGCAATTATTACGCCTACGATACGTTGCCGCGGCGCGGCTTGCGGCTGGCGCGCATGCTGGGGCATATCACCTATCTTTCCGACGACTCGATGGCGGCGAAATTCGGGCGTAATCTGCGCAAAGGCGAATTGTCTTTCGGTTTTGACGTGGAGTTTGAAATTGAATCGTATCTGCGCTACCAGGGCGATAAATTTGCCGATTTGTTCGATGCCAACAGCTATTTGCTGATGACCAAGGCGCTCGATTATTTTAATCCGGCCGATGCGTATGATGGCGATTTGAGCGCGGCTTTCCGGGTGGCCAAGGCGAATTTCCTGGTGATGTCGTTTACCACGGATTGGCGTTTCTCACCGGAGCGCTCGCGGGAAATCGTCAAAGCGCTGCTGGATAACAAGCTGAATGTGAGTTATGCGGAAATCAATTCCAGTCACGGGCACGACTCGTTTTTGATGGAAACGCCTTGCTACCATCAACTGGTGCGTGCGTACATGAACAATATTTCTACCTGAGTGACCGGATTAACTGATTAATCATGAAAGAAACAACAACACCTTCAACCATCGCGTTGCGTCCGGATTTGACCGCTATCGCGGAATGGATTAAACCCGATGCAAAAATACTGGACCTGGGCTGCGGCGATGGCTCGCTGCTGCGCTATTTGCGCGACACGCGCAATGTCTTCGGCTATGGCGTGGAAATCGACGACGATAATCTGCTCGGTTGCTTCCGCAACGGCATCAATGTGATTCAGAATGACCTGGAAGCAGGGTTATCCAGCTTTGCATCGGATTCGTTCGATTATGTGATTTTGTCGCAAACCCTGCAAGCCATGCGGCACACCGAAGGCATCATCGGGGAAATGCTGCGGGTCGGCAAGGAAGGCATCGTTTCATTTCCCAATTTCGGCTACTGGAAAAACCGCATGCAGGTGATTTCCGGGCATATGCCGATGTCCAAGACATTACCTTATCACTGGTACGATACACCGAATATTCATCTCTGCACGCTGGGTGATTTTGAGGCGCTGTGCCAGCAGTGCAATGCACGTATTCTGGAGCGCCGCGTGATGAACAACAATCAGCCGGTTAATTTTCTGCCGAATTTGATGGGAACGCTCGCGTTCTACCGCTTTGAACGGGGAGGGCGATCATGATGGGAACACGTGCGGCGGCAAAATCCTTGCGCTCAATCTATCAGCTTAAAATAACCCTGAAAGACGTTCGTCCGCCGATATGGCGCAGACTGCTGGTGGCGAGTACCACCAAGCTCGGCGACATCCATCTTATGCTGCAGATCGTGATGGGATGGAGCGATTCCCATCTGCATGAATTTATTCAAGGGCAGGACCGTTACGGAATGCCGGACGAAGCATTTCCTTCGGATACCAAAGATGAAGCCCGATACCGGCTGGATCAGCTATTGAAAACGGAAAAGGATAAGCTGATCTACATTTATGATTTTGGCGATAGCTGGGAGCACGAAGTGGTTCTTGAAAAAATCCTGCCTTATGAAACGGATGCTGTTTTGCCCCTGTGCTTGAAAGGGAGCCGCGCGTGCCCGCCGGAAGATATTGGCGGAATTTGGGGGTATGCGATGTTTCTGGAAGCGATCTCGGATCCGGCCCATCCGGAGCACGCAAGCATGCTCGAATGGGCGGCGGAGGATATAAATGGTCCATTTGATCCCGGATACTTTGATCTTGCTGAAGTGAATAAGCAGCTGCGAAGTTAGCTTATGAACAGGCATCTTATCCAATCATTCAAAGGATTGTGCTTCCATGATTTTTTGTGGATGCTTCCAGGCATTCCAGCGCTTTTAATTCCGCCATGGTAAACCCCGCCTGTTGCCTTGCCTCATAGTAATAAGGGCCATACATCTGTCCGCTGAAGTACTCGCTGATCAAAGCGCGAAACGTTTGTTCCGGATTCAATCCGCGCTGATGGCAAAAACACTTGAACCAATGTGACCCGATGGCTACATGCCCGGCTTCATCGCGCAAAATGATCTCCAGTGCCGCGGCGGTTTTTTCGTCGCCCGCCTGACGCAGTCGTTTGATAATGACGGGTGTTACATCCAGTCCTCTGGCTTCCAGCACGCGCGGCACCAGTGCCATGCGCACCGCCATATCCCACAACACGCGTTGTGCGCCGGAAAATCGCCATAATCGTTGCCGAGCTCGTTCAGCCGCGCGCGCAGTAATTGAAATGATACGCCTCCTCGTTGGCGACTTTCACCCAGTCGCTGTAAAACTGCCGCGGCAGGTGCCGGAAACGATACGCCGCATCCCAGGCAAGATTGATGGCGTTGAACTCGATATGCGTGAGCGCATGAATCAAGGCGGCGAATCCGTCTTTCCCGCTCATGCGGCGTTTCGGCACATCGCCAGGCAGCACCAGAACCGGCCTGGCTGGTCGCCGATAGACGCTGGCGCGTCCGTCTCTGGTTACAGCGATAACAGATTGTCACGCCATGCCTGCGCTGCGTGCTGTGTCAGGTACAGTTTTTTTTCGATCTCACAGGCCGACAGGCAGCGGGCCGCTGTTGCAAACAACTGAACGGGCGGGATAATTGTATGGCGCTATTTTTCCGTGTTTTTGGGAGAATGGCCAACAGGGTTATCGGATTAACCTCTGTGAGAAAGAAAATCTGGTTCTCAATAAAGGATCGCTGTATCCTTGGATTTTGCCTGATAAAAAGGCACACGCTTTTCTGATATGTTCCAGTGAGTAATAAACCAGTCATGCCCAATATACCGAGCGATCCATCACTGCATGTTTCCTTGCCGGAAGGACAACCCGTATTGCGCACCGTGCCGATGCCGTCGGATACCAATTATGCCGGTGACATTTTCGGCGGCTGGATCATGTCGCAAGTCGATATTGCAGGCAGTATCCCGGCGCTCCGCCGCGCGCGCGGGCGGATTGCAACCGTCGCGGTCAATTCCTTTGTCTTCAAGCAACCCGTGTTTGTCGGCGATCTGGTCAGTTTCTATGCCGACATCATCAAGGTAGGGCGCACCTCGATCACCGTGGATGTGACGGTGTACGCGCAGCGCGGCGTGCGCGAAGGCGGTGAGGAGATTTGCATCAAAGTGACCGAGGCCGTGCTGACTTATGTGGCGATTGACAACCATCGGCGGCCAAGAGTAGTGCCGCGGGAATGATGAGGCCCGTTGTATCAATAAGATGCTCAATAAGATAAGCATATCGCTTCGGGATTTTTACTTAATGCACTAAAAGATGCATTCAAGTGCGGCGTCTTTCAAATTGCGTATGGTTTTATTTCACCACGACGAGGCTCATTTATCAGAACCGCAACTTACGCGGTGCCGAGTTAGTTTTTAAGTCCTTGATGGCACAATTCTGTCGCGCCAGAAAGAAAAAAAGAGGTTAGAAAATTATCTAACCTCTTGATTTGTTGGTGGGTCTGGCTGGACTCGAACCAGCGACCAAGG
>CAZDYN010000190.1:0-5202 GCA_964509635.1 uncultured Nitrosomonas sp.
ATTGTGGGCGATACCTTTCATAATTTTGTCGATGGTATTTTGATTGCCGCTGCTTTTATGGTGGATGTGCAGTTGGGTATCGTGACATCGATTGCGATTATCGCGCATGAAATTCCTCAGGAAGCGGGCGATTTCATTATTCTGCTGAATTCAGGTTACACACGCCGCATGGCGTTTTTGATGAATTTGCTGTCCAGCTTTGCCACGCTGGTGGGGGGTGTGCTGGCGTATTTCATGTTTAACAAGATGAATTTTCTGGTGCAACCGCTGTTGGCGATTGCTTCGGCCAGCATGATTTATGTGGCGATGTCGGATTTGATTCCGGGGCTGCATAAACGGCCTGAAATCAATGCAACCATTCAACAAGTCACACTGATTTTACTGGGCATCGCATCCATCTGGCTCATGGGGAATTTCTTTACCCATGGCTGACTGCCAAATGGCGGTGCAATCCGCAAACCCTGACGATAAGGATGTTCAATGATAAAGCGATTGACTGCGCTATTACTGCTGCTTCTCTGTACGAGTGTTGTTTATGCGCAAGAAAGCACTATTCTCGAAAAAGTTGAAAGCAGTGCCCGTTCCTGGCTTGAGTTGATTGACAGCGGAAAATATAAAGAAAGCTGGGAGCATTCAGCTCCGCTGTTTAAGGCAAAGGTGCCCGAGGCCGGATGGGTCAAATCGATCACTGCGATCAGAACGCCGCGTGGCGCCATGAGCGCCCGGTACATCGCGGCGGCGGGTGCGACAAACTCATTATCCGGATTTCCGGACGGAGATTATGTGGTGCTCCAGTTTTACACGACTTTCGCTGCAAAAGGATTGGCAATGGAAACGGTAACGCTGGTAAAGGCACAGGATGAAACATGGCAGATTGCGGAATACGCAATCAAGTGAGCGGCTTTCGCAGTTATTGCGTGGCGTGTAAATCCGCGCCCTTGAATCCCTGGGAGACCCGGTAATATAAGCGGCGCACTGGTATGCCATAGCGCTCGATAATACGATACTCAATGGTGCCGGGTTGATCGAGCATTGTTATGACATTAATTCCTGTCCGGGTTTCATCCAGATGACCGCGTTTCATGCCAACCTGGATAACAGGGCGGTCGGCGGGAGCCTGGGAAGGAAACCAGAAATCATACATGGCGCCGCTATCGCCAAACATATTGCGTGAGCGTATATCCAGCCTGGCGTCGCCATGGGTATAAAAATATAAAGCGCTGGCAACGGACCATTTACTCATACCGGCGACAATGGGCTCCTTCCCGGTTTCATGTCTGACCTCTGCTGCAATCTGCTTGATTTCGGCGGCTGCTTCGCGCCAGAAATAATGCTCGGTCAGAAACTGATAAGGAATGCCCGGAATTCCCAGTACCACGTAGTGCAGCACAAAAGCATAGGCAAAAATACACGCAATGATGGTCAAGCGCCAGATTGCTTGCAGGCGTTTGGTGTAATTGCTCAGATAACCGGTTTGATCCATCATCCAGGCAATGGCGGGTAATAGCGCCAGCCAGATGGGCCCGGTCCAGTGAAAGCGCGGATGGTCAAAAGTGCTGAGTATGAAGCAGATCAGGAAGGGAACACCGGCAAAGACTTGCACAAATAAGTGGCGCCTGCGCTCCGGTTGCCGGTCTTCAGGTATCTTGATGGCAAATAAAGCCAATGCCGCCGCGATGAAGCCAACCGGGGTGAGCAGGATGACGACGTGGAAAAGCAAATAATGCACCGAAAACTGATAGTTATCCGCCAGCACGCGATTGGATTGGAATGCAAAGGATGCCCAGCCGTTTTCGTAGTTCCAGAGTATGACCGGTGAGAACAGCAGCAATGCCAGCAGCGCGGCCAGATAGGGCTGCGGGCGTTTCATCCAGCGGCGCGCGGCAGGATCCATGATGACAAATGCCAATGCGGCTATTCCCAATAATCCCAGCGAGTATTTGGACAGTAACCCGAGACCGAAAGCGGCGCCCATGCCGAGCCACGCCGATCGTTGTCCGGCCACCAGGGCGCGTTCCATGTAATACAGCGTGGCAGCCCAGGCTGCCACGAGAGGCGCATCCGGCGTCATTGCCAGTCCGGTGGCAAAACCGGCCGGCAGAATAGACCATAACAATACGGTGCGCATGGCGGTGGATTTGCCGTACAAGTTCCTGGCCAACGCATACAGATAACCCATGGCGACCAGTCCGCAGAGCAGCGCGCCGATGCGCACGCCAAATTCATTGTGTCCCGCAAGAGATGTTCCCAGCCAGATCAGCCAGGCCACCATGGGGGGGTGATCGTAAAAGCTCAGATCCATGTGCTGCGCGTATTGCCAGTAATAAGCCTCGTCCGGAATGAGCTGTGCCAGACCGGAGTACACCAAACGCAACATGATGACAAATAGCACGACACCGATTGCCGCCGTGCGCCAGCGTATATCCGCCGAGGGCGGATTCTTCTCGCTGGGAAATACATAAAAGGCTGAACCCAGATAGTTCACCACTGCGGTGGTGATAATGGCCGGGAAAATTGCCAGCAGCGGCGGTACTTCCCAGACATATACCAGTAAAGCCAGCACACCGCCGCGCAGCAGCAGCGCGAGCGCGCCTACTGTCAAGAAGCGGCCAAATGGGCGCCAGTGCAAATTACCCGCATGATGTTCGCGGAATGCCCATTGGGAATTAAAGGCATAGTTGGCCGTTGCCGCGGCAAGGAAACTGACGAAGTGAGCCAGGGCAAGTCCGGCATCGCGGCTGATCATCCATTGAAAAATGACGGCATCGATCAATACACCCAATAACCCGACTATTGCAAAACGGCTTGCGGTATTGAGTGTGACCGTGCCGCCCGCCAGGGTGATCAGGCGCTGTATATAAGCTTGCTGGTGAAAGAACGATAATTTCGATGTGCCGTGTGCACGGTCACGGAAACAGATCGGGATTTCGGTGACGCGGAGTTTTCCCTGATTGGCCATGAGCAGCTCAAGCAGAATCTTGTAGCCATGGGCGTGGCTGGAGATACTCGCGGCCAGCTCGCGGCGGAATGCGAAGAAACCCGATGTCGCGTCATTGACATCACAAATCGGACGTGCTATCCAGCTGCCTGCGCGTGACAATAATTGCCGGTATAGCGGCCAGTTCTCGGTGCTGCCGCCGGCAATGTAGCGGCTGCCGACAACCACATCACAGGTATTGCTCAATACCGGTGCGACGATAGCCGGCAAGCATTCGGGCGGATGACTGAGGTCGGCATCCATGACGACAATGACATTGCTCCTGGCGCTTGCAGCGCCGGCCAGTATGGATGCGGTCAGGTCCGGTTTCTCCCGCCGTTCAACCAGATGAACATTGGCCTGATTCGCCCAGGCGCGTACTTTATCGGGGGTGCCGTCGGTTGATCCGTCATCAACGAAAATGATTTCAAAAGAATCCGGGCTGAAACCGAGTGCAAAGATACGGGTTAAAAGTAAGTCAATATTCCCGGACTCGTTCAGTGTGGGCACTACAATGGAAAATTGGGTCATGTAGTTCCACAGATTAAAATTGATACGCGATGAGTGACGGCATGATTCTATTTTTGTTGCTTTTGATATTTGCTGACCGCTTTATTATGATCCGCCAGATTAGTGGAGAATTGCGATTCCCCATTACCTTTTGCAACAAAGTACAGCGCTGCCGTCTCGGCCGGGTTCAATGCCGCGCGGATGGATGCGAGGCCTGGCAGGGCGATCGGGGTGGGCGGCAGGCCGGCGCGTGTATAAGTATTGTATTCCTGATCTGTCAGCAGGTCTTTTTTGCGCAGATTGCCGTCAAATTGTTCGCCCAGACCATAGATAATGGTTGGATCGGTTTGTAATCGCATGCCTTTGCGCAGCCGATTGATAAACACACCCGCTATTTCCGCGCGGTCACTTTCCAGGCCGGTTTCTTTTTCTACGATGGAAGCAAGAATGAGCGCCTCATAGGGCGTGGCTAAGGGTAAAGATCCGGCACGCGAGGCCCAGCTGGTTTGCAGATGGTTTTGCATGGTCTGATAGGCGCGCCGCAGGATGTCGATGTCGCTGCTATCCTTGATGAAATAGTAAGTGTCGGGGAAGAATAATCCCTCGGCAATCGTTTCAGTTGCGCCGATCAGCCGTAAGATGTCATGGTCACTCAAACCGGTGGTTTGATTTTGTATGGCCGGATGATCATTCAATGCTTTCCGCAACTGCGCAAAAGTCCATCCTTCAATAAATCTGATTTCATTCTGTTTTGCATCGCCCTTTGTCAGATAGTCTAATAACTCAACTTGAGAGAGCGTGCCGGTGAGCTCGTAATCTCCGGCCTTGATGGCGGATTCCTGATTCAAATAACGAGCCAGCAATATGAATGACCATTTGCCCGGAATAACGCCGGCATCGGCCAGTTGCTGCGAGACTTGTGTCAGATTGCTGCCAGGGCGGATGGAGAACTTATAAGGCGTGGCAGGCAGTGTAATGCTTGAATGAACATGAAGGTAAAGCCATCCAATGAACAGAATGGCTATAACCGTGCTGGATAGAATAAGGCGTTTTAGCGTGCGCATGCGCTAAATGGCAAGATTTATACGCTACGGAAAACAAGCGTGCCGTTCGTTCCTCCAAACCCGAAGGAATTGGATAATGCGACTTTGATATCCATTTTTCGCGCTGTATTGGGGATATAGTCCAAATCACATTGCGGGTCCTGATTGACGAGGTTGATCGTGGGCGGTGCAATTTGATGGTGTATCGCCAATACCGAGAAAATAGCTTCCACGCCGCCGGCGGCACCCAGCAAATGACCGGTCATCGATTTTGTCGAATTGACGGCAAGCTTGCTGGCATGGTCACCAAAACAGCGTTTGACCGCAATGGTTTCCGCGATATCGCCTAAGGGCGTGGATGTGCCATGTGCGTTGATGTAATCGACTTCTGCCGCAGGGATGCCGGCATTCTTAAGTGCGTTGGACATGCAGCGCGCCGCGCCTTCACCATCGTCGCACGGTGCTGTCATATGAAATGCATCCGCGCTCATGCCAAAACCGGCCAATTCCGCGTAAATCTTTGCACCGCGGCGTTTGGCATGCTCCATTTCTTCCAGTACCAAGACTCCGGCGCCTTCGCCCAGGACAAAACCATCACGGTCTTTATCCCAGTGGCGGCTTGCAACTTCCGGATTATCGTTATGCACCGATAAAGCCTTGGCGGCAGCAAAT
>CAZDYN010000191.1:0-5195 GCA_964509635.1 uncultured Nitrosomonas sp.
AGTAGTTCTGCGATTCCTGAATGACATTAAAGAATACCAGCGCCGCTGTTCCGAGAGTGGCGCTGAATGGCTGAAGAATCAGAAAAATCATGGCAACCAGAAGGCCGAGATCACGTACGCTGCGCTGGGCCGGATTCAGTTTCCAGCGCTGGAATAAAGTCGCGCCGATTACTGCTTCGATGCTGTTGATGATGGAAATAACCAGGGATGGCGGAAATTCAAGCCCGGTGCTCAACGCGAGCGCCAGTTGTCCCAGAAGAATGCCGGGCCAGACCCTGCGGCCGAGCAGAATAATCGCAGCCAGCGCAATACCTTCGGCTGCAAAGAAAACCGGCGTGACAATGTGATGCGATACGGTGGTTAGAAAACTGATATGACCGAAAGCAAAGTACAGAGCAGCCAAAGCCAGTAACTGAAATAGATATTGGCGATAGGAAGCCAGCGGCTTGTCACTTGTCATGTAATGGTTAAAATATTTTGGTTGAATAAGCGCTTACGGCGGATTGCGGTGTAATCATCCGGGTGTTGCAGCGCGGAGATTATCACGGTGATGATTAAAACTGAATGGTCTCTCAAATGTGAAAAAAAGTATGCAGGGCGCGCATTTGTCATTCCGGGTGCAGTAGGAGATATTGAATAGTCTATATGATAGATTGGTCATTCTTGCTCGAAATGACGCCTGCTCAGAGTCTCCTTAAATATACATGCGCTGCTTGCGTTGCGCTTTCCGGCATGAATTTTAGTTTTATCCTGCTGCGTTTTCGGTTATAAGAGAATTGGCCCGGATATTTCATAAATTGGCACGCGCCCTCACTCGAATTTATGAAATATCCGGGTTAGGTAAACAGGCGGCGGATTTTTGAATGCCGTGATCGGGAAAATTAACGAATGCAGATCGTAAATCGATGAATAAACATTACCTCAGCCCGCTTTTTTCTCCTCGCTCCGTAGCGGTGATCGGCGCCAGCAGCCGTGTGGATTCCGTTGGCGGGGTTGTGTTCAGGAACATGCTGGAAAGCGGCTATCAGGGCAAGCTCTATCCGGTCAACCCGAATCACGCGGAGATACAGGGGCGGCGCGCCTATGCCGGTATCGAATTGATTGATGAACCGATTGATCTGGCGGTCATCATTACCCGGGCAGCTACTGTTCCGGATATCGTCGAATCGTGCGGCAAGCGCGGTGTCCGGTTTGCCCTGGTGCTATCGGCCGGTTTCAGGGAAACCGGAGCGGAAGGCGCCGCGCTTGAACGCGCTGTGGTAGAGAACGCGCGGCGTTATGGCATGCGGCTGATCGGTCCGAATTGCCTGGGTATTCTTTGTCCGGCGGCGGGTTTGAATGCAACTTTCAGCAAGGGGGGCGCTAAAGCAGGCGGGCTTGCACTGATCTCCCAGTCGGGCGCATTCTGTACGGCGATTATGGATTGGGCGCGGCCGAACGATGTCGGCTTTTCCAGCATCGTTTCGATGGGCGCTGCTGCCGGGATGGATTTTGGCGAGATACTCGACTATCTCGCATTCGATCCGGCTACGGAAAGTATCCTGCTGTATGTCGAAGGCATACAACATGCGCGCAGTTTTATGAGCGCCCTGCGTGCGGCGGCAAGAATCAAACCGATTTTTATCGTCAAGGCGGGCCGTCATGAAGCCGGTTCCAAAGCGGCATTTTCTCATACCGGCGCGCTGGTCGGCTCGGATGATATATTCGATGCGGCATTGCAACGCGCCGGGGTGGTACGGGTGAATACTATCGTGCAGCTATTTTCCGCGGCCAAGGCGCTTGCGACGCATTTCCGTCCCAGAGGCAATCGATTGGCGATCGTGACCAACGGCGGAGGGCCCGGCGTCATGGCGACCGACCGGGCTGCCGATCTGGGCGTGACGATTGCGCAGTTGTCGGAGCAGACGCTGACGCAATTGAATGCCGTCCTGCCGGATACCTGGTCACACGGTAATCCGCTGGATATCATCGGGGACGCGACTGCGGAGCGTTACCGCCATGCGGTCACCTGTTGTATGCAGGATGAAGGCGTGGATGGTGTGCTGGTGATTCTGACACCGCAAGCGATGACGCAACCTCTGGAAGTCGCGCGGACGATCGTGGAAATTGCCGGGCAGTTTGATAAGCCGCTGATTGCGTGCTGGATGGGGGAAGTGCAAGTGGCTGAGAGCAGGCAAATCTTTCATCAGGCGAAAATATCCAGTTTCCGTACGCCGGAGCCCGCGGTTGAGGTGTTCTCATTTATTTCCGCCTATTATCAGAACCAGAAGCTGTTGCTGCAAACGCCCGGTCCGATATCCCGTTACAGCACGCCGGATGTGGAGGGCGCGCGCCTGTTGATCGAAGGCGCGCTGGTGGAGCATCGCAAGGTGCTGAATGAAATGGAATCCAAAGCGATTCTGGCGGCGTTTCATATCCCGATTACCCAGACCCTGGTGGCGCGCTCTCCGAACGAGGCATTGCTGATTGCCGAGGAACTGGGCTTGCCGGTCGCGATGAAAATCAATTCCCCGGATATTTCGCATAAATCCGATTCGGGCGGGATACGCCTCAGCCTCGGTAATGCGCAGGCAGTCAGGTCGGCCTATCACGAGATTATCCAGGCAGTGCAGAAGAATAATCCCGGTGCACGCATCGACGGTGTGGTGGTTGAGCCGATGATCAGCAAACCCAATGGCCGGGAATTGATGATCGGCGTGGCCAGTGATCGGGTATTCGGTCCGGCCATCACATTCGGCGCGGGCGGTGTGCTGGTCGAAGTGCTCGGTGATCGTGCGGTCGCGCTCCCGCCGCTCAACAGTTTTCTGGTAAAAGACATGATTCAGCGGACACGCATTGCCAGACTTCTGGGCGCTTTCCGCAATCTGCCATCAATCGATATGGCGGCGCTGGAAAGCATTCTCCTGCGCGTATCGGAAATGGTGTGTGAATTACCGTGGATTAAGGAAATGGATATTAACCCGCTGATTGCCGATGAAAACGGCGCGTGCGCGGTCGATGCGCGTATCGTCGTGGATTATCTGCCGCCCTCGGTTGACCGCTACGCGCACATGGCGATTCATCCTTATCCCATTCACCTCATCACGCGCTGGCAATTGCCGGACGGCACCGACCTCACCATCCGTCCCATCCGTCCGGAGGACGCCGAAATCGAACAGGCATTTGTGCGGGGGTTATCGGCGGAATCGAAGTATTTCCGTTTCATGGATACGCTGCAGGAACTCTCGCAGCACATGCTGGTGCGCTTCACCCAGATTGATTATGACCGTGAAATGGCGTTGATTGCCGTGCGGGAACAGGATAACCGGGAAAAGGAACTGGGCGTATGCCGCTATGTGACCAGCGCCGATGGCCAATCCTGCGAATTCGCCCTGGTTGTGGCCGACGAGTGGCAGAACAAGGGCATTGGCAACAAGCTGATGAATTGCCTGTTTGATGCCGCGCGCGCCAAGGGAATCCTGATAATGGAAGGCGAGGTGCTGGCAACCAATCGATCGATGCTGGAATTGGTGCGCAGACTGGGGTTTGAGGTGAGCGACAGCAAGGAGCGCGATTCGATCAGGCGGATCGTGAAGCGGCTGCAATGATCCGCGCCATAACGCGAAGTGATCGCTGGCAATCGGTGCGTCATGCCAGCGCTGCCCCGGGTCTTGCGGAAATATTTTCAAGGTATGCCCGGCAACACGGGATTTTCCAATACTGTCAATGCTAAAATCCTGAAGGGGATATCGATTAAAACAGAAACGGCATAAAGCGAAATGATCGGGATTTTGGTTTTGACACACGAGGATTTGGGGGATCACCTGATTCGTTGCGCAAGCCATGTGGTTGGCATGAAGCCGCCGCAATTGACGCATCTGGGGGTTTTTATCCAGGATGATCCGGATGTTGTGTTGGTTAAAGCGCGCGCACTGGTACAGCAATTGGATAGCGGTGACGGTGTGCTGATCTTAAGCGATATCCTGGGAGCAACGCCGTGCAATATTGCCAGCCGGCTGGTGCAACCGGGCAGGGTGGAATGCCTGGCGGGCGCCAATGTGCCGATGCTGGTGCGCGTGCTGACCTATCGCCATGAACCGTTGCCCGTCGTGGTCGAGAAAGGACTGGGCGGCGGCCGGTACGGTGTCATACAAATTAATGCGGAATCTTGTCATGCAAATTAAAGAAGTTGAAATCGTCAATAAATTGGGGTTGCACGCGCGCGCGTCCGCGAAACTGACTAAACTGGCCAGTCAATTCAAATGCGAAGTCTGGGCGACGCGCAATAACCGCCGCGTTAATGCCAAAAGCATTATGGGTGTGATGACGCTGGCGGCCAGTCAAGGTTCGCGTATACAGCTTGAAACAACAGGCGATGACGAGGTTGAGGCGATGGCGGCGCTGGTCGCTTTGGTCGAAGATTATTTTGGTGAAGGTGAATGAGCTTTATTCTGCATGGCATCGGCGTATCGGAAGGCATTGCCATCGGGCATGCGCATCTGGCCGCACCCGCCGCTTTAGAGGTGATGCACTATCTGATCCCCAGACATCAGGTGGAGAAGGAGATTGCACGGCTGGATAGCGCTTTTGCGGTCGTGCGGAAGGAATTTGAGGCATTGCAAAAATCTGTCGCGGATGGACATGCGCGCGCCGAGTTCAGCGCATTCCTGGATTTGCATCTGATGATTCTGGATGACCCGATGCTGTCGGAAGCCACGCGCGGCATGATCGCGCAGACGTATTGCAACGCCGAATGGGCATTGACGCAGCAGACGCAGGAATTATTGGCGCAATTTGAAGAAATCGAGGATGCGTATTTGCGCGAGCGCAAAGCCGATGTGATGCAGGTGGTTGAGCGCGTGCTCAAGGCGATGCTGGGCCACCCCGGTTATTTGCCAATTGCCTCGAGGCTGGCCGGGGATAGTATTCTGGTGGCGCATGATTTGAGTCCCGCCGATGTGATGCAATACAAGCAGCATCAATTCACCGCTTTCCTCACCGATCTGGGCAGCCAGACATCGCATACCGCGATTGTGGCGCGCAGCCTCAATATCCCTTCGATCGTGGCATTGCATCACGCGCATCAGCTGATACTGGAAAATGACTGCCTGAGTGTCGACGGCACGCAAGGCATTGTTATCGTCAATCCGGATAAATGCGTGCTGGATGAATACCGCTTGCGGCAGAGTCAGCTTGAGCTGGAGAAGAAGAAGCTG
>CAZDYN010000192.1:0-3933 GCA_964509635.1 uncultured Nitrosomonas sp.
AATCGACTTGAGCCAACTGCTCAAGCAATGGGGCCGCAAGCGCCATCTGAAATTCACCATCCTCACCCGCCACCCGCTCGTCACTTCACCACGTAAAGTACAACTCTATAGCGGACGGGAAATCGCCGGACAGCTTTTCAGCGTCATGTTCAGTCCGCGCAAGACCTTGCAGGACAAGAAGAAATTGCCGATCTGGTATGATGGAAGGCGCTAAAACACAAGCATCACTGAATCCTGCATTTTCACTCCGGAAGCCCTGAACAAGCGTCATTTCAAGCAAGAGCGATCAATCTGTTGCATTGATTATTAAACCTAAATTCCTCAGTTGGAATTTAGGGGCGGAATCCGGTGATGCGACCGTCAGTGCGATTCGTCCTGCGGGAAAACACCCGTCCATGCAATGCCGTCGTTACCGATCGTGCCGCGATACATGCCGGCGGTGTTGAAACACATCGCATAATTGCCCGTGGCATCCACTACGATCAAGCCGCCGTCACCGCCGATGGCGGCGATTTCCGCCAGCGTGTTACCGGCGGCCACAGCAACCGGGGTATGCAGCAGGCGCACTTGCGCGGCCGTGTTGAACGCTGCCGCAGCGCGCATGAACATTTCTCCGCTGCCGGTCGCGGACACCGCAACCGAGCGGTTGTCCGCGTAGGTGCCCGCGCCGATGATGGACGAATCCCCCACGCGCCCGTAACGTTTGTTGGTCAGCCCGCCGGTCGATGTGCCAGCGGCAAGGTTGCCGTAGCGGTCCAATGCTACGGCGCCGACCGTTCCGTGTTTTTCATCATTGCCGGGGAGTATTGCGCCGGAATCGGCATCGTGATCGCGCAGCACATGCTCTTTTTCGATGGCCTTTTGCAACTGATTCCAGCGGTGCTGGGTGTAAAAATAGGCGGGGGCGACGATTTCCAGGCCTTGCTCCGCGGCAAACATTTCGGCACCCGGCCCGATCAGCATCACATGCGTGCTTCGGGTCATGACCGCATGCGCGGCGCGGATCGGGTTGCGGATCGTGGTGACTCCAGCCACGGCACCCGCCATTCGCGTGGCACCATCCATGACCGATGCTTCCAGTTCGTTGCGGCCGTCATGACTGAAAACCGAACCCTTGCCTGCATTGAACAGCGGCGAATCCTCCATCACCACGATGGCCGCGATGACCGCATCCATGCTGCAGCCGCCGGCTGCAAGCACGGCGTAACCGGCAGTCAGCGCCTGGTTCAGTGCTTGCCGGTAAGCCTGCTCGCGCTCCGCGGTCAGGCGGCCGCGCTGAATAGCGCCTGCACCGCCGTGAATCACCAGCCGGACGGGGGGGTTGTCCGCTGACGGTATGTCTGACCGTATTGTCATACGTTGCGGGAGCAAAAAAGAAATTCGTGTGAATCGAAGAAGCCAGTCACGGTTTCATCTGCGCGTGACTGACTGTTATGCGGAAGTATTCCGGGAATAAACTTAACTCAACAACCTGTTAATTCAGCATAATTTCCCGGACTTTTTCTTCCAGCGGAGGCCGTAAACCGGTTTTACGGGCGGCTTCTATGGTAGCTTCCGGATCGTCACCCTTGCTGATCAGGTAGCTGGCCCACATGGCGCTGGCCCGGTTACCGGATCCGCAATGAATCAGCACTGGTTTCTGAACGGATTCGATCGCTTTGGTAAAAGCAGCGACTTGTTCTTTAGTGATTCCGGCGACTGTCGTGGGTATGTTGATATAGTTCATGTTGGCCATATCGACCAATGCCTTTTCTTCGACAGTGCCTTCGTTAATGGTTCGCAAATCAATGACGGTTTTAAAGCCGGTGGCCGCCAACGCCGGTACACCGCCCTCGCTGATCAACCCTGACAAGGCGATCTGTTCCGTGACGCGGCTGTAATTCTGTACCGCAATAACCTGATGGCCAAACGGCACCCGGCCGGAAGCTTGTGCCGCACTTGAAAACAGAGTGACCGCTAATGCCGTCAGAATGATAAAGTGTTTCATTGAGAACCTCGTTTGCTGTGTTAAGTGAAAAACAATCTGTTTGAATTGTAGCCGCACTGAATAATTAAGTACAAATTATTCCTGTTGATTGGGGTCTATTAAGTTGACGTTCTACCGGAAGGAAATATTGATGCCGTATAAACAACCCGCTGTATCCGCTGAACCATCCATATGGCATAACCTTCCAGCACCGCAGGTACTGGAAGCGCTTGCCACCGGGCATGCCGGATTGTCCCGGACGGAAGCCGGGCGGCGTCTGGAGCACTACGGTGCGAATCGTTTGCAGCCGCCCAAACCCAAGAGTGTCATCGTCCGTTTCCTGTTGCAATTTCATAATGTGCTGATTTATATCCTGCTGGTTGCCGCCGTGCTGACGGCAGTTCTGGGGCATTGGGTGGATAGCGGTGTCATCTCCGGTGTTGTTGTGATCAATGCCATTATCGGTTTTATTCAGGAAGGCAAAGCGGAAAAAGCGCTGAACGCTATCCGGCGTATGCTGTCGCTGAACGCGATTGTACTGCGCGAGGGGCAACGGTTACAGATTCCGGCGGAGCAATTGGTTCCTGGCGATATTGTATTGCTGCAATCCGGCGACAAGGTGCCCGCCGACTTGCGGCTGCTCAGCAGTAAAAATCTGCGCATCGAAGAGGCCGCATTGACCGGAGAATCCGAGGCAGTGGAAAAATCCATTCACGCCGTTGCAGCCGTGACAGCCATCGGCGACCGGTTTTGCATGGCGTACTCGGGCATGCTGGTGGTTTATGGCCAGGGATCCGGCGTGGTGGTCGCTACCGGGCAGCATACCGAGATCGGCCGCATCAGCCAGATGATCGCGCAAGTCGATAAGCTGGTTTCGCCGTTATTGCGGCAAATGGCTATTTTTGCCCGCTGGCTGACGCTGGTCATTCTGCTGCTGGCCGCCGGCATCTTCATTTATGGATTTTTACTGCATGATTACGCGGTCAGCGAAATCTTCATGGCTGCGGTCAGCATGGCCATCTCGGCGATTCCCGAAGGGCTGCCGGCCATCATGACGATCACGCTGGCGCTGGGTGTGCAGAATATGGCGCGGCGCAACGCCATTGTGCGCAGATTGCCGGCAGTGGAAACACTGGGTGCCGTGACCGTTATCTGCACCGACAAGACCGGAACGCTGACGCGCAACGAAATGACCGTGCAGCGCGTGATAACAGCGGATGATCAATTGCAGGTCAGCGGCGTGGGTTATGCGCCCAAAGGCGGTTTCAGCCGGAATGAAAAGGAAATTCCGGTTGCCGGCTATGCCGGTATGCAGGACATGTTCCGTGCCGGGCTGCTGTGTAATGATGCAACATTGCATCAACAGGACGGTGTATGGGCTATACACGGTGATCCGACCGAAGGCGCGCTCATCACCCTGGCGATGAAGGCAGCCCTGGATCCGGTTTTCGAGCATGAAGCTTTGCCGCGGCTGGATATCATTCCTTTTGAACCGGAACATCGCTTCATGGCGACACTACATCATGACCATGCCGGGCATAGCCTGATTTATGTCAAAGGCGCGCCGGAAGAAGTGCTGGCGATGTGCAGCCATCAGCGCAGCCAGGGGGAGGATCGTCCGATGCAACTGGATTTCTGGCATGCCAGGATACAGGAAGCCAGCGCGACAGGGCAGCGTATCCTTGCCATGGCCAGCCGTGTGGCGCAGGCAAAGCAGCAGACGCTGGCATTTGCCGATGTCGAAGCCGGATTTACTCTGCTCGGGCTGGTCGGTATTATCGACCCGCCGCGCGAGGAAGCTATTGCCGCGGTGCGGCAATGCCATGCGGCGGGCATTCGCGTCAAAATGATTACCGGCGATCACCGCGTTACCGCCTGCGCGATTGGCGCAAACCTCGGTATCGGCGACGGCCAGCAGGCGGTCACGGGCATTGAGCTGGATGATATGGATGACGCGCGCCTACGCC
>CAZDYN010000192.1:3943-5151 GCA_964509635.1 uncultured Nitrosomonas sp.
GGTGGTTGCCACTGTGGATATTTTTGCGCGCGCAAATCCCGAACACAAGCTGCGCCTGGTGACTGCGCTACAGGATAACGGCGAAATTGTCGCCATGACCGGCGATGGTGTGAATGATGCGCCGGCGCTGAAGCGCGCCGATATCGGCGTGGCTATGGGGCAGAAGGGTACTGAGGTGGCGAAAGAGGCCGCCGAAATGATACTGACCGACGATAACTTCGCTTCGATCGCACATGCCGTGGAAGAAGGGCGCACGGTTTACGACAATATCCGCAAAACGGTGGTGTATATCCTGCCAACCAGCGGCGGTGAAGCGGGTATCCTGATGCTGGCCATTATCCTGGGGATGGCTTTGCCCATTACGCCGGTACAGATTTTATGGATCAATATGGTGACGACCGTGACATTGGCCATTTCGCTTTCGTTCGAGCGTCCGGAGAGCGGCGTCATGTCACGTCCGCCGCAAGACCCCGGTACGCCGGTGTTATCGGGATTCCTGGTGTGGCGGATTGTGTTTGTCGCGCTATTGATGATCAGCGGCGGTTTCGCCCTGTATTTCTGGGAGATGACGCAAGGCTCCAGTGTCGAACTCGGCCGCACGGTGGTTGTGAATGTACTGGTGATGTGCGAGATCGTCTATCTGTTCAATTGCCGCTATTTGACGGCTTCCGTGTGTTCGTATCAAGGCATGCTGGGCAACCGCTATGTATTATTGGCTGTTGGTTTGCTGCTGCTGTTGCAGTTACTGTTTACCTATTCGCCCGTAATGCAGCAGCTGTTCGGCACCACTGCGCTGGATGCGGCGGCGTGGGGGCGCATTGCCGCGGTCAGTATCCTTTTATTTCTGATCATCGAATTTGAAAAATACTGGTTAAGAAAGCGGAGTGTAAACGACCGGTAATGCCGCATTATTCACCGCCATGCAGATAAAACACGTAGGTATTGAGCAGATAGAGCGTGAACAGGCTCAGGCTGATCCAGCCGATACTCATGAATAGACGGGTATTGGGCCGGTACACCAGGCCAACGATGACTACGCCACTCATGATGACGGCGGACAAGGCGGAAAAAGCATGCAGCGGCGACGTATAGGTCAGGATCGATCCCGTCAGAAAAATAATATCTTCCAGCGCCAGGATAAAGATGTTGAACAGATTGCTGCCCAGCAAATTGGCGATTGCCATATCGACCGCGCCTATACGCAATGC
>CAZDYN010000193.1:0-5135 GCA_964509635.1 uncultured Nitrosomonas sp.
TTAATCCAAACGCGCGCTTTTCATTAAAAATCTACCGCGATAGATTACCTTAAACAAGACAGTTTTATAAATATTTTTCCAAACGCGACGGGTCAATCCAAGCAATTCCAGCAGAATGACGCGTTTCGGAAGATTAATAAAATTACGCTCAGAATGTTTTTCTGGGATATCATCTACCAATTTTCACACTCCACACATCATGAAATGGCTTGATCTCCCGCTTGCCGGAAATGCTCAGGGGACAGTGCAACTGCCTGGATCAAAAAGCATTTCCAACCGGATCCTTCTGCTCGCTGCATTGGCGCAAGGCACTACACAAGTTCATGATTTATTGACTTCCGACGATACGGCGCGCATGCTGGATGCACTGACCAAGCTGGGTGTCGCCGTCACGCAAACCGGCAACAATGACTACAGTATCAGCGGATCACAGGGAATATTCCCTGTTACCGAAGCGGATTTGTTTCTTGGCAATGCCGGTACCGCTTTCCGGCCTCTGGTTGCGGTACTGTCTTTAATGCACGGACATTACCGGCTATCCGGTGTACCGCGCATGCATGAACGGCCCATTGCAGACCTGGTTGATGCATTGCGGCAGTTGGGCGCTGACATCACCTACCTGGGCAATCCCGGTTTTCCGCCTTTGGAGATTAAACCTGCCGCATTGCATGACCGGAACGACACCTGCACGGTTACGGTAAAAGGCGATGTATCCAGCCAATTCCTCACCGGATTGCTGATGGCATTGCCGCTCAGTGGAAAAAAATCCATCATCCATGTATCCGGCGCCCTCATCTCGAGACCTTATATTGAATTAACCCTGGCACAAATGCAGCGCTTTGGTGTGCACGTCGAACACACCGGCTGGCAGCAATTTGTAATTCCGGCACAGCAAAGGTATCGCAGTCCGGGAGATATCTTCGTCGAGGGCGATGCATCCTCGGCCTCTTACTTCCTGGCGGCAGGCGCTATCGGCCATGGCCCGGTACGCGTTCAAGGTGTCGGCCGCGATAGCACCCAGGGGGATATTCGTTTTGCCGCCGCACTGGAGCGGATGGGCGCAAAAATTTCCATGGGAGAAAACTGGATTGAAGCAGGCGGCGCTGAAACCGGTCATACTGGAAAATTTCTACAGGCCATTGATCTGGATTGCAATCATATTCCCGATGCGGCTATGACGCTTGCAGTCACCGCATTATTTGCCGAAGGCACCACCACGTTACGCAACATTGCCAGCTGGCGCCTGAAAGAAACAGACCGGCTTACCGCGATGGCCGTTGAACTGCGCAAATTAGGCGCAACTGTTGAAGAAGGCGCGGATTACCTGCGTATTACGCCACCTGCTCAGAATATAATTCCGCATGCCGCGATTGACACTTATGATGACCACCGCATGGCCATGTGCTTCTCACTGGCATCGCTGGGAGCGCCCGTGCGCATTAATGATCCCGGTTGCGTGGCAAAAACATTTCCGGATTATTTTGAAAAATTCTCGCAAATCATTCATTCCGGAATTCAATAATTCCATCTCCCATCGCTCAAACAAAATAATAGAACCGCCCCATGGATACGCACAAAATTCCCGTCATCGCCATTGATGGCCCATCGGCGTCCGGCAAAGGCACCATCGCCCAATTGGTTGCCAATAAGCTTGGATTCCATTATCTGGACAGCGGCGCGCTTTATCGTCTGGTGGCGCTAAAAACAGTGCAATTGAATGCCGGCATCCACAACACGGATCAGCTCGCGGAAATTGCCCGGTGCTTAAATGTTGTTTTCAGGGATGAGCAAATTTACCTGGACGGCACAATCGTCACCGATGCAATCCGCACTGAACAATGCGGCATTCTGGCGTCCCAGCTGGCCGCTTATCCGCAAGTCCGGGCAGCGCTGACCGAACGCCAACGCGCATTCCGCCAGCCGCCCGGATTGGTTACCGATGGCCGCGACATGGGATCTGTTATCTTTCCCGATGCTGTTCTCAAAATATTTTTAACCGCCAGTGCTGAGATTCGCGCGCAAAGACGACATAAGCAGTTGATGGAGAAAGGAATAAATGCTAACATCGCCGACTTGTTGCAGGATATCCGGAAACGCGATGAGCGCGATAGCAGCCGCAGTGTGGCCCCGTTGCAACAAGGCGCCGATGCACGACTGCTGGACACGACTTCATTGACTATATCCCAGGCACAAGATGCCGTGCTCTGCTGGTATAATGAAATCTTTGCAAAAACCCGCGTTTGAATACAAAACAATACTGTTTTCCATGCCCTTGCATGCAGAAAAGAAAATGGATTGAGTATGTCAAACATTTTATTAATTAACCCAGTCCACTGGATATCCTCCAGCCGGAATGATAAATCAGGTATTTTTATAATGACTAAAGCTTCCACTGCAACCCAGAATTCTCCCGATAGCTTCGCCGCACTCTTTGAAGAAAGTCTCTCACGTCAGGAAATGCGCATTGGTGAAGTAATCACCGCCGAAGTTGTCCGTGTTGACTATAACATCGTTGTCGTTAATGCCGGCCTTAAATCCGAGAGTTTTATTCCTGTTGAAGAGTTTAAAAACGATCGTGGTGAAATTGAAGTCAAACCGGGCGATTTTATCAGTGTTGCCATTGAATCCCTGGAAGATGGTTATGGAGAAACACGCCTTTCGCGCGACAAAGCCAAACGCCTGACCGCCTGGCATGATCTTGAAGAAGCTATGGAAAGCGGCAAGATAGTAACCGGCATGGTCAATGGTAAAGTGAAAGGCGGCTTGACAGCCATGATCAACGGCATTCGCGCGTTTCTGCCCGGTTCGCTGGTGGATATCCGCCCGGTCAAGGACACCACGCCTTACGAAAATAAGGAAATGGAATTCAAGGTCATCAAACTTGACCGCAAACGCAATAATGTCGTGGTATCACGCCGCGCGGTATTGGAAGCGACACAAGGCGCGGACCGTGAAACCCTGCTGTCCAATCTGCAGGAAGGTTCGGTCGTCCATGGTATCGTTAAAAATATTACCGATTACGGCGCATTCGTCGATCTGGGCGGCATAGACGGCTTGCTGCATATTACCGATCTGGCATGGCGCCGCGTCAAGCACCCATCCGAAGTGGTCAATATCGGTGATGAAGTCACCGCCAAGGTGCTCAAGTTCGATCAGGAGAAGAATCGTGTCTCTTTAGGCATGAAACAACTCAGTGAAGATCCGTGGGTTGGCCTGTCACGGCGTTATCCGGCACGCACCCGCTTATTTGGCAAAGTTACCAACCTGACCGATTACGGCGCTTTCATCGAAATCGAGCAAGGAATAGAAGGGCTGGTACACGTATCCGAAATGGATTGGACCAACAAGAATGTTTACCCGTCCAAGATCGTACAACTGGGTGATGAAGTCGAAGTGATGATTCTTGAAATTGACGAAGAACGCCGCCGCATCTCATTGGGCATGAAGCAATGCCAGACCAATCCATGGGAAGAATTTGCCGCAAACCATGAAAAAGGCGACAAAGTCCGCGGACAGATCAAGTCGATTACTGATTTTGGTGTATTCATCGGATTGCCCGGCAATATTGACGGTCTTGTGCATTTGTCTGATTTATCCTGGCATCAGCCCGGTGAAGAAGCCGTTCTGAATTACAAGAAAGGTGATGAAGTCGAAGCCATGATTCTGTCTATCGACGTTGAACGCGAGCGCATTTCGCTGGGCATCAAGCAAATGGAAGGCGATCCATTCACCAGTTTTGTCGCGGAGCACGATAAAAACAGCATCATTGAAGGCACGGTAAAATCCATTGATGCCAAGGGTGCCGTGATTGCACTGACTGACGACATCGAAGGATACCTGCGCGCATCCGAGGTTTCCCGTGATCGCGTTGAAGACATCCGCACACATCTGAAGGAAGGCGACAAGGTCGAAACCATGATCATCAATGTCGATCGCAAGAATCGCACCATCAATCTTTCAATTAAAGCGAAAGACAAATCGGATGAGACCAGTGCCATGCAAAAGATCAAAACACCTGTCAATGCTGGCACAACCAGTCTGGGTGCTTTATTGAAAGCCAAAATGGATAGCAAGAATACTGAGCAATAAGGAAAATTCATGACGAAATCTGAATTAATTACCCGGCTTGCAGCACGTTTTCCGCAACTGGTTACCAAGGATGCTGAACTCTCCGTCAAGATGATCATCGACGCCATGGCGGAAAGCCTGGCGAATGGCCAGCGCATTGAAATACGCGGATTTGGCAGCTTTGATTTAAATTACAGACCGCCACGCATTGGCCGCAACCCGAAATCAGGTGAAAAAGTTAAAGTGCCTGAGAAATACGTTCCTCATTTCAAGGCAGGAAAAGAAATGCGTGAACGCGTTGACTACAAGGAAGATAATTAGCGATTAACGGAATTCCCGGGAGTGTTTCCCGTATTTGGAAGCACTTCCGGGAAAGCGCAGTTTAAATAAGCTCTGAATATTCGCATTTATCATTCCGCATGCAGTGAAGAATCTTTAACAATCGATGCAATAGACTTCCCGCTCTTGCTAAACAGTTACTGACCACTTACAACGCAGCAATTGTTAATCAACCTGACTTACTTTAATTTTATAATTATTTATCTACCAACTCGTAGGGGCTAACTCATCATGATGAATCTAATTGCCTGGCTTTTGCGTATTGTCCTCTTTGCAGTGTTTGCCGTCTTTGCTTCCCTGAATACTCAGCCGGTTACACTGCATTACTATCTTGATCAATCAATCGAGCTTCCATTAAGCGTAGCACTTTTGATATTTTTTGCACTGGGCACGGTGATTGCAGCCATTTTTGTCCGCTGCCGCTGCCATTAAAATCAATAAACCAACTCATTAATCCAATCCGATGCATGATCCCCGCATCATAGTTGCGCTGGATTTTTCCAATGCTGGCGATGCATTACAGCTTGCCAGCAAGCTTGACTCACGGTTATGCCGGTTAAAAGTGGGAAAAGAATTATTCACGGCTGCCGGTCCGCAGCTCGTCGAAAAACTTATGACAATGGGTTTTGATGTTTTTCTCGATCTCAAATTTCACGACATTCCCAATACCGTTGCCAGTGCTTGCAAAGCTGCCGCCAGGCTTGGCGTATGGATGGTCAATGTGCATG
>CAZDYN010000194.1:0-5092 GCA_964509635.1 uncultured Nitrosomonas sp.
AGAAAGATTTTGCTCAGACGGGTGTATGAATCACTACACCACTTTTTCTCAAAACTTCCCTATTAATCAAAATCCTGTGTGATCATCACGCGAATTCATGAAATATCCGGGTTAACTATAACATACAGGAATGCCGGAGAAAGCCGGAAGAACCGGAAGGTACATTACCGGATATGGCCAATCTCCCACCGGATTTAATCGGTGATGCCCGGTTCCAGACGGCGCTTATCCCACAGGGGCACGCCGAATACATCATGAATAAAATAATAGGCAACCGGAACCCCTAGGATCATTCCCCACAGACCGAAACTGTGATAGGCGATCAGCAGGATGATGAGCACCAGCACCGGGTTGAGCTTGAGGTGCTTGCCGTAGATCAGCGGGTTGAGACCATATGCTTCTATGATATGGATGACGGTAATCATTACCACGATGGCCAGGGCCAAAGGCAATCCGCCGGTATTCAGGGCAACCAGTACCATCGGTGTGGTGGATATGAACACGCCGAGGACCGGGATAAAACTGCATACAAAAACGATCAACGACAAGAAAGCGACAGATGGAATACCCAGACTTATCAGGCCTATCAAGGTCAGGAAGGTGTTGACGCACGCGATCATCGCCTGCGCCTGGATGGCGCGGCCCACTACGTAGGCAAAGCGGATCACCGGCTGCGCGGTTTCCTGATAAAAATCCTTCAAGCGCGAGTTATGCAGGCTTTTCATCAGATCACCCAGACGGGCACTGTCAAACAGAATCAGGAAACTGAATAACAGCGCAAGCAGCATCGTGCCGGTGGCCTGATAAAGGTGATTGATAAACCTGGGCAGTTCCTCGCGGACTTTATCCATCTGTTTGGTCAGGAGGGAGTTAACCAGCAGCTCCGCTTCCTTGTCGTAGTATTTTTTAAGTTTTTTCCGTGCATTTTCGGCCACGTCGCCATCATCATCTTTTTCTTCGTCGAGCTCATCAATATCGGAAAAATCCAGCGTCTGCCGGTACAGGTCAAGCGCCTTGTCAATAGCCCTCAGGTTATCCTCATCCAGGGTGCTGCGCACATAGCCATGCACGGGGCGCTCTATGCCCGGATACGTGCTGCTGATATCGCGCTCCAGTTCTATCAGCTTCTGTTGCACTTCACTGAAATTACCGAGGAAACGGGTAGCCTCGCCGATCACGCTGGGCGTGACATAGCGAAAGAAACTGCCCAGCGCCACCAGAAAAAGGATATACACCAGCACCAGAGACAGGCGATAAGGCAGCTTTAATCTGTTCCGGCCTATACGGATCAGAGGCGTGGCAATAAAAGTGAGCACAAATGTGACGAAGATCAATCCGAAAAAGTCGCGCAATAGCCATAAAAAACCGATCAGAATGAGCCAGATCAGTATGCGGCGGTTGTCTTCATAAAAACTATCGAAACTAAATGACATTGTTGAAATCTTCTGAACTATAAGAATGAATGAGGTTGAGCAAAGGTTGCCAGACAAATATTTCTTGAGTATTTCATAAGGTGCCGTGTTATTCAAATGCTCGTGAAATTTAACGCAGCGGGAAGAGTTATGAAACACTCATTTTTGATGGATATGGAATCTGAATTATTTTTCATAAACAATGGATTGAGTATGATTTGGTACAAGTATGGCAGTTAAAATCCAGCCGCTGCCGGGTTTTTTATTCTTTCCGCAGCCTCTGTGTTATTGGCGGATGGCGCTTTGCTGATCCGCCCTACCTTGAAGCCTTGCTTTTTTATCCAGTGCCTTACAGATCGATAATGATATACTTTTTATGCCATGTTTTCGTTTGAATTCGATGAACAGAAAAGCCGGATTAATCTTGAGAAGCATGGGATCGATTTTATGCAAGCCCAGGTGCTTTGGAAAGATTCGAATTTTATTGAAATTCCGGCAAAAACCGTTGATGAGCCACGATTCCTGGTTGTTGGCCGTATCAAGGACAAACACTGGTCTGCGGCCATCACGTACCGGGGAAAAAATATCCGGATCATCTCGGTGCGCCGTGCGCGTGTTGAGGAGGTAATCATTTATGAAAGCAAAGAAATTTGATGCGGAATTTGACAGTGGCGAGGATGTAACCGCGCTGTTGGATGTTGCCAAAGCGCGCCGCCCTATGCGGAAACAAAGGAGAATCAATGTGGATTTTCCGGACTGGATGATCGAATCTCTCGACAAGGAAGCCAGCCGGTTGGGCGTGACGCGCCAGTCCATCATTAAAATCTGGCTGGCTGAGCGGCTGGAATCGTTGACTTCAAGCAAGTAAGTCCAACTACGAAGACATCTGTTTGATTGCGGCTTCGGTCAGAAATGCGGAGCGCTTCATGCCTGCTGCATCTGCCGCTGCATCAATTCTTGCCAGAACTCCGGCGGGGATAGTGATATTAATGCGTTTTGCCGCGCCATGTATTTGTGCCAGATCCACATCGGCCAATCCGACTGTAAATCCAGCGCTATCAATAGATTCAAGGGAGGACGGTTGCGGAATATCTTCCAGCGCCTCAAGGTGCAGCAAAATAGCTTCCCTGGCATGGTTCAGAATATCCGCTTCTTTATCCGCAGCCAAAAAAACCGGGTAGATCGGGAACGATAATCCCCATGCAGTGCCTTGAGAGCCTCTTTCGATTAAAACAGGATACTGTATTTTCATGTCACTTATCCAAATGTTGTTTAGTCCCACGGTGTGATGGAATAGGTTAATGCCTTGCAGTTCAACCATCACTTAACAGGCCGTTGAAAAACTATCTGCGTTGCCGCTACGGTGTTAAAAACAGGCTCAAAATGCTCATTTATTACGCATAAACTGCGCTTTTTCGCCTGTTTTTGCCTTGTATCGGCTGCCTCGAAAACGTTTTTCAACGGCCTGTTAATCGCATCGTCAACGCAATCCGCTTACGCTTTTCATCCACTTCCACGACCTTGACAGTAACCACCTGTCCGGCTTTCACGACCGTATGCGGATCCTTGACAAACTTATCCGCCAGCGCCGAGATATGCACCAGTCCATCCTGATGCACGCCGATATCCACAAACGCGCCAAAGGCGGCCACGTTGGTGATGACGCCTTCGAGCACCATGCCGGGGTGCAGGTCCTTCATGGTTTCGATACCTTCCTTGAAGGTGGCAGTTTTGAAGGTGGAGCGGGGGTCGCGGCCGGGTTTTTCGAGTTCATGCAGGATATCCTGCACGGTTAGCGGGCCGAATTGCGTTGTTACGTATTTTTCCGGACGGATCGATTTCAGTACTGGCTGGTTGCCGATCAGTCCGGTGACATCCAGTTTCACGTCAGCCAGGATGCGTTCCACCAGCGGGTACGATTCCGGGTGCACGGCGGAAGCATCGAGCGGGTTCGTGCCATTGGGGATGCGTAAAAATCCGGCGGCCTGCTCGAAGGTTTTTTCGCCTAACCCCGGTACTTTCAGCAATTCGGCGCGCTTTGCAAACCGGCCCTTGCCATCACGGTAGGCGACGATGTTATGCGCGATTTTACCGCTGAGTCCGGCCACGTAACGCAGCAAAGCGGGGGATGCGGTATTCACATCGACACCGACCGCGTTGACGCTGTCTTCCACCACGGCATCGAGCGTGTGCGCCAATTGGCCTTGATTGACATCATGCTGGTATTGGCCGACGCCGATTGATTTCGGGTCGATTTTGACCAATTCGGCGAGCGGGTCTTGCAAACGCCGGGCGATTGAGACTGCGCCGCGCAGCGATACATCCAGTTCCGGCAGTTCGCCGGAAGCCAGCTCGGATGCGGAATACACCGAAGCACCCGCTTCGGATACCATGATCGGCGTGAGCTTGAGCTGCGGATATTTTTTGATCAGATCCCTGGCCAGATGGTCGGTTTCCCGCGATGCCGTGCCGTTGCCGATGGCGATCAACGATGCCTGGTAACGCTCAGCCAGTTGTTTGAGCGTCTCGATGGCGCCATCCCAATCATTTCTGGGCGCATGCGGATAAATCGTGGCGGTGGCGAGTACCTTGCCGGTGGCATCAACGACAGCCACTTTCACGCCGGTTCGCAGGCCGGGATCCAGGCCGATGGTCACGCGCGGACCGGCGGGCGGGGCGAGCAGCAGAGCCTTGAGGTTTTGCGCAAAAACCTGGATGGCTTCGGTTTCCGCGCGTTCCTGCAAGCTGCTCATCAATTCCGTTTCCAGATGCGCAAAGATTTTCGCGCGCCAGGCTGAACGCACGGTATCGGTGAGCCAGGCATCCGCTGCACGGTTTTGATCGCGGATACTGAATTGCCGCGCGATCTGTTGTTCGCAGGGATTGAGCGTCAAGTTGCGGGCTTTTTCTTCCAATTCGCTATCCAGCAGCAGCTTCAGTTTCAGCACACCCTCACGTTCGCCGCGCAGCAAGGCCAACGCGCGATGCGACGGAATTTTGCTGATCGCTTCATGATAATCGTGGTAATCGGTGAATTTGGTGTCGCTGTCTTTTTTGTCCCTGGCGGCTTTGGCCGTCAGCACGCCATGCATGCGCAAATAATCGCGCAAGATTTGCAACAGCGGCGCATGTTCGGCAAAGCGCTCGATCAGAATATGCTGCGCGCCTTCCAGCGCGGCAGCCGCATCGGCGACACCGGGATTGTCGCCTTCCTCGGTGGTAAACGGCGCTTTCAGGTACCTGGCGGCCTCGGCTTCCGGGTTCAACCTCGGATCGTTCAGCAGGGAATCCGCCAGCGGCTGCAAACCGGCTTCATGAGCGATCTGTGCCTTGGTACGGCGTTTCTTGCGGTACGGCAGGTACAAATCCTCCAGGTGCGCCTTGTCTTCCGCGTGCGTAATCGCATCGAGCAGTTCCGGCGTCATTTTGTTCTGCTTCTCGATCGCGGCGATGATCGCAGTCCGCCTTTTTTCCAGTTCGCGCAGGTGATGCAGGCGTTCCGCCAGCAGGCGCAGTTGCGCATCGTCCAGCCCGCCGGTGGCTTCCTTGCGGTAACGGGCGATAAACGGCACGGTGGCGCCGTCATCGAGCAAGTGAATGGTGGCCTGGATTTGCGGCAACTTAACCGCGAGTTCTTTGGCGAGACGTTGTTCGACGGAGAGCAGCATGGGATTGTGTCT
>CAZDYN010000195.1:0-5028 GCA_964509635.1 uncultured Nitrosomonas sp.
TAGGAATAAAAAAATAATAATTAAGCGGTTATGAGTTTAATGCAGGATTTACCTATTCAACTTTCCAATCATCGATCACCAGCCGGATTTTCAGTTTCTCATAGATCAAATTCAGTACGCGGGGAAGCGGCGTTGCATCCGGTTGCGCGGGTGTGAAACTCTGATAGTGGATGTACCAGCCATCCTGGCGGATTGCGACAATCTGATTTTTGCCATCCAGATCCTTTTCCGCTGCGGTAAAGGGTGAATGCGCGCCCTGTATCCAGTATTGCAGACCATTGAGCGGCAAACGCCATCCCAGGATTTCTTCCGTCAGACTCTCCACATCGGATGCGTAAAAGGCTTCCAGCTTTGAGGTAATCAAGCGCACTTCCTCCTGATCCTGGGTGATTTCCGCAACGGCCTGGCCTAATGGTGTAAATAACAGAATTTCATCATGCATGGCCAGATGCTGCCAGCGGAAACTGCCGGAAAAGCTTTGGTTGTCATCCTGAATGGCTATCCTGCCAAGAATATTGAAATCAGCGGCTGATAACTTGCGCGCATCGGCTGCGGGCTCGGTCAGGATGGTGGTGACAGCCGTGTCAGGCTGGGTTTGGACGGGTAATATCTGGCAGCCGGAAAACAGCAGAAAAATGCAGCCGATCAGAATCCCCGGGATGATGTTCCACTGCTGAATTTCGATGCCGTTTGCTGGTAATTTGATTTCTTTCAATTCAATTTTGAAAAACTGGCGGGTATCAATTGATCAATTACCAGCACGCATGGCGCATACTCAATTATTGATGGTTTTATTGGTTTGCTGATAATCAGGCAGCACGATATTGAGTTCCAGTGTTTCCTGATTTTCATCCTGCTCAAAGTTAACCGATATCGCATCCTGATCCACATTGACATATTTGCGGATAACCTCCAGCAGCTCCTTCTGCAATTGCGGCAAATAGGAAGGCTGGTTGCGATAGCTGCGTTCGTGCGCAACAAGAATCTGTAATCTTTCCTTTGCCAGCGAAGCCGTTTTAGGTTTGGATGATCTGAAATAGTCCAGTAAGCTCATTTTCTTCCTCCGAAAAGCCTCCTGAGAAACCCTTGTTTACCATCAATAAATCGATGTGGCCGCTTCTCTCCCAGGTATCGCGCAACGACATCGGCATAAGCCTGACCGGCTTCACTCTTTTCATCCAGAATGACCGGTATCCCCGCATTCGAAGCCGACAAAACGGATTTGGATTCAGGAATAATACCCAGTAATTCCAGTGATAGGATTTCCTGCACGTCATCCAGACCCAGCATCTCACCGAGTTTGACTCTATCGGCATCATAGCGGGTCAACAGCAAATACTCCTTGATGGGCTCTTCATTTCTTTCGGCCCGGCGCGATTTGCTGGACAGGATGCCCAGCATGCGATCCGAATCCCGGACGGAAGAGATTTCCGGGTTGGTAACGACAAAAGCATCGTCGGCATAATAAAGCGCCAGGTTGGCGCCTTTCTCGATACCTGCCGGAGAGTCGCAAACGACGTATTCAAAATCCTTGGATAATTCCTCCAATACCTTGCCCACGCCTTCCAGTGTCAGCGCATCCTTATCGCGCGTTTGCGAAGCGGGCAGGATGTACAGCAGGTTGCAGTTCTTGTCGCGGATGAGTGCCTGATTGAGACTTGCTTCGCCATTGATGACATTGATAAAATCATAGACAACCCGGCGTTCGCAACCCAGAATCAGATCCAGATTCCGTAAGCCCACATCGAAATCAATCACCGCTGTCTTGTGGCCTTTTTTCGCCAGCCCCATGGCAATCGCTGCGCTTGTTGTTGTTTTACCAACGCCACCTTTGCCTGATGTCACGACTATAATTCTTGCCAATTGAGCCTCCTTTGCTATTTGGTCTTATGGGCACCTCTAAAAATCCAAATTTCGTCACAACACTTTGTTGCTCACAAAAAATGTTTCCTTACATATCAATTATATGCTGCGTCACCATTTTTTGCTCGCGCCTCGTTTTGTTTGGAACTTTGAATTTTTAGAAGCGCCCTTATGCAATCTCTTTAATAATCAACGCATGATTCTGCAAATATATCTGCACTGGATTTTTGTATGTCTGCTTGTTTAAATCCTCGCTGGTTTTGTAATCCCCCGCGATCGAAATAAGCTCAGCCTGCAAGTCGAAACAAAATATCCTGGCGGCTGTGTTGCCATGCACACCGGCCAAGGCTCGCCCCCTCAATGTATTATAGACGTGTATATTGCCTTCAGCCATAATTTCGGCGCCGGCGCTGACTTGCGACAGAATAATCAAATCGCCGGATGCGTAAATACGCTGCCCGGAGCGGATCGGCTGGGTGATTAACGTGGCTGCCGCGGCAACCGGCGGAACCGGAGCAGGCCGGACAGGCTCCTTGGCAGCGATTGCTTCCGGCTGCGGAGCGGGTTGCTGAACGGCTTCCTGTTTGGGCGCTTCGCCGGTCATGATCGGCTGACCCTGCTCGCGTACCGTGTCGATTGGAATGGATAATGCCCGCGCCTGCTTGTTCTGGGTTTCATTTCCACCGCGAATGCCTACCGGGAAAAAACCGGTTCTGCGCAATAGCTGTATGATCTGGGAAAAATCCAGATCCTGACTCTGCTTGTTTAACTCGCGCAGATCGATGATCAGCGGGGAATCGCGGAAAAATTCCGGCGCCAGGCTGATCTTTTCGTGCAGCATCTGCTCGATTGTCACCATGTCATTGGTATAAAGAATCAGGATGGGTGCAAAAAACGTGCTGCTTTTAAATTCAAGTGCCGGCGAAGTGTTTAGCATTTTTGCGGATCTATGGATGACAGCGGGATCCCGCTTGATTGCCTGGAACAATGACGTTGTTTCATAATGTTATAAATGTGCTGATTGGATCCATTATACGAGATTAATCAATTACTTTCTTTTTTGTAAGGCGCTGCAATGTTTCCAGCAATACCTCGTTGGCCGGATCCTTTTCCAGCGCGGAGCGCCAGATATTCCTGGCATCGTCTTGAGCGCCTTGCACCCAGAGCACTTCACCCAGGTGCGCGGCGATTTCCGGATCCGGGCGGGCGGCGAAAGCGAGATTCAGGTAATTCAATCCTTCCGCAATATTACCCATGCGATAGTATACCCAGCCCAAGCTATCCATAATATAAGGATCTTCCGGAGACAGCTCAACGGCTTTTTTAATCAGTTTCAGCGCTTCCGGCAAGTGCGCGCCGCGCTCGGCGTAACTGTAGCCCAGCGCATTATAAGCATGCGCATTATCCGGTTTAAGCTTGATCAGCTTACGCAAATCCTGTTCAAGAATATTAAACTTGCCCAGCTTGTCGGCTGCCAGGGCGCGGTCATAGAGCAGTTCGGGATAATCGGGCAGTTTTTTCAGGCCGTCGTTCAGCAGATTAAATACTTCCTGATGCGCTCTCGATCTCCGCAGAATCTGCGCTTCCGCCAGAATCAAATGGGCCGCCTGCTGATCATTGGCGGCTGGAAGCTTCTGCAAGTGCGCGCGCGCTTCGGTCAATTGTCCTTTCAGCGCCAGTAAATCCGCATAACGGATTTGCGCGGGCAGATAACGGCCGCCGCTTCTCACCATCTGGTAGGTTTCCATGGCCAAATCGGAGCGATTGGTTTCCTCATAAATCTGGCCCAGGTGAAAATGGATGGCATTGGCATCTTTATAACCCAGGCTCAGCGCTTTTTTAAAGCTTGTCTCGGTGGTATCAAAATCACCCATTTCAGTGGCTAACAGTCCGACGGCCAGCATGATTTCGGCATCTTCCGGATTCTTGTCGAATAACCATTGCAGTTGCTCGCGTGCCGGATCAATCTGGTTAGCGCCTATCAGCAACCGGGAATAGGCAATTCTTACTTCATTGGATGCCGGGTGTTTTGCCAGATAATCACGATAGAATGCACTCGCATCAGTCACCGAGATGCGTTGCAGTATTCTGCCGTTATGCACGGCGGCGATTTCCCATTCGGGGCGCAAAGTGAGCGCGCGCTGCATTTCTTCCAGTGCGAGCGGGTGCTGCCCGGCAAACCAAGCCGCCTGGGAAATGGCAAAATGCACTTCCGCGACATTCTGATACGGTTGTGAAAGTTGTTGTATTAACTGCAATGTCGCTGCTTTATCCGGATTGCGCGACAACAACTGGTTCAGTTGCATAAACGCATCGCCAACGCTGTCTTTTTCCGTAGCCAGCAGTTTCTCAAGATGGGGCCGTGCCGCATCCAGTTTGCCGAGATTCACCAGCAGCGCCGCGATGGTTTGGCGCGCGTCGACCGAATCCGGCTCAAGCTCGATCCACATGGTAGCCGCTTGTTCCGCTGCAAACGGATTGCCTGCGTGCAAGGCGATTTCGGTGGCGCGTTTGGCGATGCGGGGGTCGCGTGTGGTTTTTGCCAGTTTGACATAGCGGTTGACGGCAATATCCAGATTGCCGCGCTGCAATGCGGTTTCGCCGACCAGGAAATCAAATAGAACAGGCGCGGTCAGCTCCTGCCTGGGCAAATTAGGGTGGCTGGTTTCTTCTGATTCAGCGGATTCTCCTGTTTTTTCTACCCCCTCGTTAGTGGGAATCTGCGCGCAGGCAGTAAGTCCGGACAGCAATAACACGCATAGAATTTTAAATTTCATGAGAAATCCGATTGATTTTCAAATATTAGAACATACAACTTTTACAACACAACACCTGAAGGATCTATAAAATCGAGCAGTGCAAGATTACATTTCGTGCCACAGCATGTTGACTGGATTGCCAAGTTTTATTCACGATAATGCGCATATTCTACTTTTATACCGGCAATAAAGTGAATAAATAATTATTTGCTAGTAGGTCTGTCGTATTTAAGCTAATACGGAAACAAAGCCAAAATTATGCGCAAAGATGCCATTGATTAATTTATGATAGGCAGAAAATACTGAGAATAGTATTAAATGATGAAAGTTCACAGTAATTTTATACCGCGATCAATCAACATACATTAGTCTATACTTCGCAATTATTGTCATCCGTCCATTGACT
>CAZDYN010000196.1:0-4969 GCA_964509635.1 uncultured Nitrosomonas sp.
ACACACCCAATACCGCAATTTTCCCATCATCCCTGACATGCACGAAATGTAATTCGGCGGGAAATTGCTTGTTGCCAATCACATGCTCGCTGGGTTCGTGAAAATGAAATTGGATTAACGGATACGTTTCATTACCGATCTCCAGATACCCTGGATAATCGTCCGATGTATTGACCTGCACACCATGGCCGCTGTTATAGAAAACCGGCTTGTCACCGGCATATTTGATCTTCAATATAGCCAATCTTTCTTTGTGGCCTTGTGCAGCCAGATCGACAGGTGACTGATGTTTACCGATGCTGCATGTGGCAAAAGGATACATCAGCGGTTCTACGGTTTGGGCATTATCGCGAATCGCGCCCCACTCCGATTGCTCGTCATGACTCCATTGCGGACTGGAAAAGGCGATGGCTGCAGAACAGGTGGAAATTGCAAAAGCCAGATTTCTGAGTATTCTTGTTTTCATCAATTAATCCCTATCTCAATTAGTTATTGAATTAACATGTATGTTTTTTACAAAACTCAACCATTGAAGACTTTTTGCTTCCCTTCGAGTCGGATGCCGGCTGCGACTCTTTTTTTGTTGCGGATGAATCCGGTTCCAGTGTGCGCGTTTGCCGATCCGAATCAGCGGATGATGCCGTATTTTCTCCATCCGATCCGGCAAAACATAAAGCACTAAAACTTAATGCAGCAACCAGAAAGATTTTTGTAAGCATGATTTCCTCCTTGATAAAAAAAGATTGGCCGGGTTTTTCTTGTGTGAACAACATCGGGGTTGTCCGTTGAAGATTTTATCCGATAACGATAAATTCGTACACACTTGGAAATGATTTAAATCAAATTGTAACCTGTCTTAATTAAACAATTTTCTCAAGATACTCAATCGTTAATCCAGGGATTTTAGGCACACCGATGCCCAGATGCAGCGGATAGGCTTCAATTCTGCCAGTGCGGCAATAGCCTCTGCGCTGGTAAAAAGCGATGAGTTCCGGGCGTTGCGAAATCACGAACATGACAAACTTGTTGATTCCCATATTTTTCAAGGCAAAAGCCTCCGTCCGTTCAAGCATATAGGTGCCAAGCCCTTTTCCTTGCAAACCGGGATGAACGGAGAAAAAACCGATGTACGCGTGTTCTTTTTCCTGTGCGACGTAAATACAGGCAGCCAGCGCATGCGG
This sequence comes from uncultured Nitrosomonas sp., assembly GCA_964509635.1. Classification (GTDB taxonomy): domain Bacteria; phylum Pseudomonadota; class Gammaproteobacteria; order Burkholderiales; family Nitrosomonadaceae; genus Nitrosomonas. Next base: position 1,182 of record CAZDYN010000196.1, read on the forward strand.
CTGACTAACGACAAAAAAATGCCCATCCGGTCTGGACAGGGTGGTTTCCACTTCCTGCCGGCTGGTTCTGTCTCCGCTAATAATGTGCGTTTCCCTGGTCCAGCCGGCCTCTCCGCGATACGTCAGGTTAACCAGATCACAAATCGCCTGTGCCTGATCATTACCGGCTTTTTCTAAATGAAAAGCGGAGAAATCCATTCGTTTGCGGTGAATCTTTCAGATGAAACGATTTGATTGAAGTTACCCGATCCCCGGGACAGGGCTTTTGGTCAGGGCAACCAGTACGATATAGATAAACACGCACTGCGCCGCAATCCAGGCCGTGATTCTGGTTTTCCGGGTTTTACCGAATCGGAGCGCTATCATGCCAAGGCCAATATAGAGCAGCAAACCGGTCACTTTGGCGGTTAACCAGGAATTATCGAGCGGATTTTGCTGAATGGTCATGGCCAATGCAATGGCACTGGTCAGTAGCATGGTATCCACGATATGCGGCAGAATTTTGACCCAGTGCTGGCGCAGATTGGCTGAATCCTGCATCAGCCAGATGCCGCGCAGGAAAAACAGCGAATAACTCAGGATCACACTGCCGACGTGAATCATTTTCAATAACGCATAATCCATTGTCAGCTCCCGGAAATCAGCCAGCCATGACTGCCCGCCACGGCACCGGCGATGGTTATCAGGCTCAGAATTAACAGAAGCATGTGCTTACGTTGAATCTTAACGAAAGTTTCGGGAGAAACATTTGTCTGCACGGGCGCCCCGTTCTGGCTGCGCCGGCTGCGCGGTTCCATGACAAACAACATCACGCTGAACAGCAGCCAGATCAGCACCATGGTGTGCATCCACCAGTACTGCCATTGCGTGAAACGCTGCCAGGCATCCAGCACATACACCATATAAAAGCCGCTTAAACCAACAATAAGGGTTGCAAAGCGCGCCTGCGCGGCAAACCGCTGCCGGAAACGGGAAAAAAATTCCATCGCTTCCGCGGCTGATTGCATGCGCGCCAGCGTCGGCAACAACACGGTGGTCACCATTGCAACACCGCCGATCCAAAGCACGACGCCCAGTACATGCAGTACCCTGGCAAAAACAAATTCATCCATGTGATTTTTTAACCGGTTAAAACAGACTTAAGAACGATGCAATGGCGTGCCTGAGTATGCTGTATCGATTACGCAATCCTGATACTGCACACTCAGCAACCGGTATGTTACAAACAAGAGGCAGCGATGCATCCGTTATTCACTCTCTGAAACCCATGCTTCAGCTTCTTCATAGTTATGGAACACCGTTACATTCGCATGGGTAAACAGATTGAAAACCCAGGCGCCCCACGCTTGCCATTCGTCATCCGTGACAATAGCCACCCGGTTAAACTCACTGCCGTGATCACGCATGAATTTGATTTCTTCCCAGGCCACATCAAGCGTGTAATCCAGCATGTCGCGCCAGTCAAATAAAAGGTTGGCCTTACCATCAAAGTGGGACTTGTAAAGCACCTGCTGCTCAAATTCCTTATAGTCAGTGAGCGTAAATTCACCAATAATTGCAACCATGACAAGATTGCCTTTCTTTTGAATAGTAATCATGACTTCACCTCGAATGATAACAAGCTCATCATAGGCAATTAAACGGGGCGGTGCAAATTTTGCTTACGGTCAGGCAGCGGCAAAATCACTTCCGCGCAACAGCGGGGGGATGCCTAAAACCCAGAATACCGCTCAATGATCCGCCCAGAATAATGAGCGCCATGCCTAGCCAAGCGATGGGCGGCAATACTTCATTCCATAGCAGAATACCCCAAAGACTGGCAAACAGGACGGTGCTATACCCCAATGAAGAGACAACCAGGGTGGCACCTTTGTGATAAGCGCGCGTCATCGCAAGCTGCGCCAATGTCGCGGTCATGCCGGTACCCAGCAACAACAGCAAACCATGGCCGGTAATCGGACTGAGTGTCGTGAATAGCAGCCACGCACCGGTAATCAGGGTACTGATCAAAGTAAAGTAAAACACCACCTGCCATTCCGATTCGCCCAGGCGGCCCAATTGCTTAACATTAATATACGCCAGGGCGCCAAAAAATCCGGAAGCCATGCCCATCAGGCTGGCTATCCAATGATCTTCGGACAACACCGGACGCAACAATAAAATGATTCCGGCAAAACCGAGCAGAATGGTGCCGATCAACGGCCAATGGATATGTTCTTTCAGAATCAGCGCGGAAAACAGGACCAGGAAAAGCGGCCAGGTGTAATTCAACGAAATGGCCGTTGCCAAGGGTAATTGCGTCAGGCAATAAAAAAACATTAGCAAGCTGACCAGACCGGTAATACCGCGCCAGCAGTGAATCCGCCAATGCGGCGTGCGCACCGGAAGGCGGTAGTAACGGATAATCAGATAAGTCATCCAGACGCCAAACAGCGAACGGTAAAACACCAGTTCCGTGCTGGAAAAATGGGTAGCGCTCAGCTTGACCAGCACACCCATGCAGGCAAACATAAAAGCAGCCACCAGCATCCACATCGAACGCACTGGTTATTCCTGGAATATAGAAATAGCAGTTAACCGATGCTCAAACATGCGGTCCGATTTCCCGCTGCAGGAATTGATGAAAATGTTCCATTCCCGTTTCCATCGGGATTTGATAGGGTCCGGTCTCATTGCGCTTCTGCTCGTATAGTGCACGCCGTCCCGCGGTCATCAATTTGCAGATTTCATCATCTTCCAAGGCGGTCTCTTTGTACGCAGCCTGTTCTGCTTCGACAAAATCGCGCTCAAACAGTGCGATTTCTTCCGGATAGTAAAATTCAACTACATTCGTACAGCTTTCAACGCCTGTTGGCAATATCGTGCTGATGACCAGAGTATGGGGGTACCATTCCAGCATGATGTTGGGATAATAAAGCAGCCAGATGGCTCCATGCGGCGGCATTTCCCCTTCCGTCTGCTGCAATACCTGCTCGTGCCATTTGGCATATACCGGACTGCCCGGTTTCTGCAAACGTGCATTATCGATGGCGATTGTCTGGACGCTGTACCAGTCGCCAAATTCCCACTCGAGCTTTGCGGTATTGACAAAATTCCCCAAACCCGGATGAAACGGATCGACATGATAGTCTTCCAGATACACTTCAATAAATGTTTTCCAGTTGCAGTCATAATGATCAACTTGCACACGATCCAGCAGATAGCCGGAAAAATCAAAGTCCCTCAGCACGCTCAGCTTAGCCATATCCTGAGAGACGTTACGCCGGCCGTCAAACAGCAGGCCATTCCAGCTTTGCAGCGGTGTCTTGCCCAGATTCAGACAGGGATTCTGATCAAAGTGCGGCGCACCCAGTAATTTACCGTCCAGCGCATAAGTCCAGCGATGGATGGGACATACAATACTCTTGGTATTGCTTCTGCCTTTCAATAACAGCGCCTGCCGGTGGCGGCAAACATTGGAAAGCAGCTCAATACCCTGAGCATTGCGCACCAGCACTTTGGCATTGTTCATCCACTCCGGCACATAATAATCCCCAACATTGGGTACCATCACTTCATGACCCACATAACCAGGTCCGCGGTCAAACAAGATACGTTTCTCAATCTCCAGAATTCTGGGATCCACGTACCAGTTGACAGGAAGCTGCGCTGACATTTCTATCAGTTGTGAGATCTCAGCCATGTTAGACATATAAATACCTTATATCTCCCGAGTAAAAATTAGCGGCGAAAATACACGAAAAGACAAAAATTTAAAACCCATATATTCAAGACAGGAAAGAAAAAAT
>CAZDYN010000197.1:0-475 GCA_964509635.1 uncultured Nitrosomonas sp.
TGAAGCTGTGAAGTCGCCATAGATTATTTTCACTGTCGATTCACAGAATCTAGAGATATCGTCCATCAGACCTTCAATAACGGCTGCCTGTGCATTATCAGCGTCAATCAATACGGCCAATCGCAGCGTTGGCTCTTCTGATTCGTTCTTTGCTACTAATCGTGGAGATACCAAGATAACTCCAGTTTATTAAAGTTAATATGAGAGTTAGTGCATCCGTATTGAAGCGCTTCCACCAAACCATACAACCTGAAAGCAAGAACTCCGGCAAAGCGTTTCAATCCAGCACAGGCCGTCTGATGAATTATTGTCTATTGGGCGTCTCTAAGAATTCATAGTTTTAAACAAAACGAGGCGCGAACAAAAAATGTTGATGCAGCATATGATTGATATGTAAGGAAACATTTTTTCGAGCAACAAAGTTTTGTGACAAAATCTGGATTTTTAGAGATGCCCTATTGATAATAACATCCGG
>CAZDYN010000197.1:485-4945 GCA_964509635.1 uncultured Nitrosomonas sp.
GCTGGTTATCAAGGCCTTGATGAAAATGTTCCCGATTGTACCAGTGAAACCATTGATAGCAACCTAATGCCCCCGGTAATCTTCAGTTCAAATTCACTTCGACGTGATGTTCCCGGTGATCGTCCACCAGGGGAATCAGGCCTTGCGGCCGCCCTGCTTGATCGATACCTGCACAGTCGACCACGGCACCGTCCACCGTGACACGGATCTCATGTCCCGGCTTTTCACCGTGGCAGTTGACGGTGATGTGATAGAAAGTCTCGCGGAAGCGGTAGTGAATGACGTATGACTTCCAATGCGCCGGAATACACGGTGTTATGCGCAGATGATCCACTTCCAGTTGCAGACCGAGTAACGTTTCCACAGTCAACCGGTACATCCAGCCCGCCGCTCCGGTGTACCAGGTCCAGCCTCCCCGGCCTATGTGTGGCGCTACGCCATAAATATCCGCGCACATAACGTACGGCTCGACTTTGTAGCGCTCAATCTCCGCAGGTGTGCGGCCGTGATTGACGGGATTAAGCATGGCGAACAGTTCCCAGGCGCGTTCCCGGTCGCCCAGCATGGCAAAGGCCTGCGTGCTCCAAATCGCCGCATGGGTATATTGGCCGCCATTTTCGCGGATGCCGGGCACGTAACCCTTAATATAGCCAGGCTCAAGTTCCGATCGATCAAAGGGCGGATCGAACAACTGGATCAACTGCGTATCGCGCCGTATCAGGCGCTTGTCTACCGCAGCCATCGCCTGGCGCGCGCGCGCAGGATTGCCGCCGCCGGAGATGACCGCCCAGCTCTGGCTGATCGAGTCAATTTGACATTCATCGTTGCCGGCTGAACCCAATGGCGTGCCGTCATCGAAATAGGCCCGCCGGTACCAATCGCCGTCCCAGGCATTGGCCTCGATATGCTCGCGCAGCAGCGCTGCCTGGTTCGAGCAAATAGCTGCAAAGGCTTCGTCTCCCCGGCTCTGCGCAAAATCGCCAAACAACCGGAGATTCGCGTACAGGAACCATGCCAGCCAAACGCTCTCACCCTTGCCGCCCCGGCCGACAAGATTCATGCCATCGTTCCAGTCGCCGCACCCCATCAGCGGCAATTGATGTTCGCCAAAACGCAAACCATGTTTGATGGCGCGCACGCAATGTTCATAGAGGCTTGCCGTTTCCGGAGAGCGTTGCGGCTGGTCGTAGTAAGCTTCTTCTTCCGGATACAACTCGCGCCCCTCCAGAAAGTGAATCGATTCGTCGAGTATGCCGGTATCGCCGGTCGCCAGCACATAACGGCAGGTTGCATACGGCAGCCATAGATAGTCATCGGAAAAATGAGTGCGCACGCCCTGCCCGTTGGGCGGGTGCCACCAGTGCTGCACGTCACCCTGGAGGAATTGCCGCCCAGCGCAGCGGAGTAATTGCTCGCGGGCGAGCCATGGTGCCGTATGGATCAGCGCCATGGTGTCCTGCAATTGATCGCGGAAGCCGTAGGCGCCGCCGGATTGATAATACCCGCTGCGCCCCCACAACCGGCAGGACAGTGTCTGATAAACCAGCCAGCCGTTGGCCAGAACATCCAGACCCGCATCCGGTGTCTCCACATGCACCGCGCCCAGGGCATGGTTCCAGTAACCCCACACCGCTTCCAATGCCTGCCGGGCGCCCGCTGCTCCACCGTATTGCTGGATGAAACGCTGTGCTTCGCCGGTGTCGCGGGCCGCGCCGAATATAAATACGATTTCGCGCTCCTGTCCTTCGGCCAGTTCGATCGGGGCTTGTATCGCCATGCATGGATCGAGGCCCGCGCCGGTCTTGCCGGATAAGCGTTTGCGGCGCATTGCCGCAGGACTGGCCAGCGAGCCGTTACGGCCAATGAACTCGGTGCGATTTCCGGTTACCGAGCGTTCCCGCTCGCTGACCTTGGCAAAGACAATCCGCCTGGCGTATTCCCGGCCATAAGCATTACGGGCAAACAGCGCCCCACTGTGCGGATCCGTTTCAGTCACAATGTGCATCAGATTGGCATGGCGCCATTCACCGAGCACCAATTCCCAGTAACCGGACAGAGACAATCGCCGCGTGCGCCTGGAATGGTTGCGCAACTTGATCACGACAAACTTCACTGGCGCATCCATGGCAACGTAGGTATGCAGTTCCGAAGAAATGCCGGCTTGGTAGTGTTCAAACACGCTATACCCGAATCCATGGCGGCAGACATATCCGGATGGGCTTCTGGCTGGCAGTGGCGTAGGCGACCAGAATAGGCCTGTTTCCTCATCGCGGATGTAGAACGTCTCCCCGCTGCTGTCGCTAAGCGGATCATTGTGCCAAGAGGTCAAACGGAACTCATGCGCGTTTTCCACCCAAGTATAGGCACTGCCGCATTCACTGACCACCGTGCCGATGTGCGGACTGGCGATTACATTGACCCATGGCGCGGGCGTGCTGTTACCAGGTTCAAGCGTAATAACGTATTCACGTCCATCAGGCGTAAAGCCGCCCAGGCCGTTATAAAAAATCCGTTCGCGCGCTGGCAGCGGATTGACCGGTTCGGAGACCGGCAGCAGCCGGGGTTCCAGAAGATCCGAAACGCGCTCAGCCGATACGCGGCGTTCCAGGGGCTCGATCAATGTTTCGGCGCTATCGCTGAACACGATACGGGCGACAGTCTGGAGCAAGACCCGCTCATCCTCGGTCAGTTCTTCGGCGCGCCGTACGAATACACCACCCGGCTTGTCGATTATTTGCGCATCAGGCCCCGCATTGATCAACCCGATGATCTGGTCGTGCAGAACCGCCCGGTAGCCCGAAAAATCCTCGTTCACGATCACCAGGTCGGCAGCCAGGCCTTTCATCCGCCAATAGGCATGAGCTTGCAGTGCTTGCTTTACCAGGTCGATACGGCTCAGGTTGCCGATTCGTATCAATACGATCGGCAGATCGCCCGAGATGGCAAAGCGCCACAATCCGGATTGTCCCAACTGGTTGCGCGCAATGATACTGGAAGCAGCGCGCCGCAAGGCATTGCTGTATATGACGGAACCGGCAAGGCGTCCGTAGATCTGGGCATCGGCTTCGGTGGCGTTGAGGTGGCGCAGCACTTCCTGGCTCTGGAACCAAGCCATTTCAAAGGCACGCTCCACGAAGTGACGGTCACAATAATTCTCCAGCAAACCCAAGGCTGCCTCGCGCGTGCTCGCGACACCGGAGATAATCTGCACCGTGGCTGATTCATCCGGTAACAAAGTGATGGTGCGGCGGATCGCCATGATCGGATCGAGCACCGAACCATCGGTATTCGACAAAGCTGATGCGCGATTCCCGGCATCCAGCACCACGGGATTGACCGGCGTTCGTCCGCGTCCGATGAATCGGGCACGGTCCGTTTCGTAAGACGGTTCATCAATCGCCGCGCCGGGAGCTGCCATTAGATGAAACATCCAGGGTATCTGTTCTTCCGGCATGCGCCGCCGCCGTGTGCAGAGGATCGCCTGATGGCCGGGGACAATTTCGGTTTGCACGAACAAGTTGCTGAAGGCGCGATGGGCCAGGTCGGAATTCAACGGCGCCAGCACCACCTCCGCATAACTCGTTACCTCGATATGACGGATACGGGATGACTGGTTGGTAAGCGTGACACGGCGAATCTCAACATCGTCTTCAGGTGAAACGCTGATCTCAGTGTGCGTTTCAATCGCTTGATCACGGCGGCGGTATTCCGCACGTGCCTGCACGAAGATTGCCTCGTAGTGATCAGCCTTGCGCAAAGCGGGTTGATGTGCGGCAGACCAATACTGCCCCGAATCACGGTCACGCAGGTAAATGAAAGTGCCCCAGCCATCGCAGGTGGCATCCTCACGCCAGCGGGTGACGGCCATATCGTGCCAGCGGCTGTAACCGCCGCCGGCATGGGTCGCCATAACGTGATAACGGCCGTTGGACAGCAGATGCACTTCCGGTACCGGCGCATCCGGGTTGGTAAATACACGCATGATAGCATCGGCTTCCGCGGTTGCCGGGCGCGCGGCGGCGCTTACCTCCGCAGCATGCGGGTGTAATGTCGCCCCCTTCTTCGGCACACGTTCCTGCAATAACAATTCTGTCGCTCGGGCCAGCGGATCCGACATGAAACGCCGCTGCATCGGATGATTGAGCAATACATGGGCAAAGGCCAGCAGGCTCATGCCCTGGTGATGTGCCATGAAGGACCGCACAATGGCACAGGTTTTGCCGCGCGATACACGTGATGGCGTGTAATCAACCGCTTCATAGAATCCATAGGTGCCAAGCAGGCCATTGGCAGCCAGTATCTGCAAGTTGCGGCACGCTTCGTGCGGCATCACCGTCAGCGCCAGTGCGCTGGCGTAAGGCGCGATAACCAGGTCGTCGCCCAAGCCGCGCTTGAAACCCAGCTGAAATCCCATCAGGGCATGATCGCTGCGCCACTCCTCTCCACGCGTGAGGCCTGGG
>CAZDYN010000198.1:0-4904 GCA_964509635.1 uncultured Nitrosomonas sp.
GATCGCGCCGTTGATGCCCGCCTTCATGCCGGATGTGCCGCTTGCTTCCAGGGGATAGATCGGGTTATTCAACCAGACATCGACGCCGGCAACCAGACGGCGGGCGAGCCGCAAGTCGTAGCCTTCGACCAGCAGAAGCCGTCCTTCAAATTCGGGAAAATTCGCAATTTGACTGATGCGCCGGATCAAATCCTGCCCCGGCACATCGGCCGGATGCGCTTTGCCGGCGAACAGCAGCAGTACGGGACGCTCCTGATCAAGAATGATTTTTCGCAGCCAATCGAGGTTATCGAATAGCAATGCGGCGCGCTTGTAAGTTGCGAAGCGGCGTGCGAAACCCAGTGTCAAGACATTGGGGTTGATCGGATCCACGAACTTCAGCAAGCGGTCAAGATGCGCTTCGGAACCGCGATTCCGGGTGTTTTGTTCGGTAATGCGGGAACGGATGCCGTAAAACATTTGCGATTTTAGCGATTGCCGCACGCTCCAGAACAAATGATCCGGAATCGCATCAATGCGTGACCAATATTCGCTATCGCACATTTTGTTGCGCCATTCATGACCTAGATAACGGTCAAACAAATCGGACCACTCCTGTGCCAGGAAGGTGGGGACATGTACACCGTTGGTGACATAGGTCATCGGGTTTTCTTCCGGTTCAATCTGCGGCCATAAATCCCGCCCGATATTTGCCGATACGCCGCCGTGTATCTTGCTCACGCCGTTGTGGGTGCGTGAGCCGTGAATCGCCAATGCGGTCATATTAAAATCCGGGCTTCCGGGAGCATGACCGAGCGCCATGAATTCCTCGCGGGTAATGTTCATGCTGCGGTAGAAACCGTCAAAATAAGTTTGCATCATATCCGTGCTGAAATGATCATGCCCGGCCGGTACGGCGGTGTGTGTCGTAAAGACCGTATTTACGGCGACACTTTCCAGGGCAGTGGCGAAATCGAGTCCCTGCTGCACCAGAATATGGATGCGCTCGAGGATCATAAAAGCCGCGTGTCCTTCGTTGATATGCCATACGGTCGGTTTGATGCCGAGTGCGTGCAAGGCGCGCACACCACCCATGCCAAGAATGATTTCCTGCTCAATCCGCATGACTTTGTCGCCGCCATAAAGGTTGTGCGTGATATAGCGGTCTTGCGGAGAATTTTCCGCTAAATCGGTATCGAGCAGATAAAGGGTGACATGCCCGATTTTCGCTTGCCATATTTTTGCAGTGACGTGCCGTTGCGGCAGCGGTACCACAACTTGCACGCTTGAACCGTCCTCACGCAATACCGGTGTGACGGGAAGATCTTCAAAATCCGTCACGGTATAGGTAGCTTGCTGATTACCCTGGCTATCGATGGTCTGGGAGAAATACCCCTGGCGATAGAGCAGGCCTATGGCGACGAACGGCAAATGCAAATCGCTGGCCGCTTTGCAGTGATCTCCGGCGAGAATGCCCAGACCGCCAGAATAAATCGGCAGACTTTCGTGGAAACCGAATTCGAAACAGAAATAGGCCACCTGATCTTGCGCGCTCAGGCTCCCGGCATCGCCTTGTGCGGCCGACGCATCATGATACGAATCGTAAGTCGATAAAATACTGTTGTAGGTGGCGAGAAAAACCCTGTCTTCCGTCGCTTTTAGCAGTGCCGACTCATCCACGCGTTTCAGAAATGCCTTTGGATTATGCCCGACCGCTTCCCATAAATGCGGATCAAGCCGGGAAAAAAGCGTGCGCGTGGCGCGATCCCAGCTATACCAGAGATTGTTGGCCAGCTCTTCCAGGCGTCTCAGGCGCGGCGGTATTTTAGGGTTGACGGTAATGGTGAAAGCGGTACGCGAAAACATGCGGGTTCTCCTTGATGAGAATTATTTTTGTGTGTAAGCGGTTAATTGCAACCCTGCGTGAGCAGATTATGTGCCTCCCGCCGGGCGCCAAGCAAGCTGATTTGAGTATTTGTAATGATGTGCACCGGGATTTCATGCAGTAATGCGGAAAATCTTCCCTTCGCCCGGAATGCGTGCATAAAGCCGCCTGCGCTGAGTGTGCCGGTAATTCTGGGAGCAATGCCGCCGGCGATATATACGCCGCCGCGGCATAATCCGGCCAGTGCCAGGTTGCCCGCATAAGCGCCATAAATCCCGGCAAACAAGTCGAGCGCCTGGATTGCAACCGGATGTTTATGCGTTTGTGCCAGCATGGTAACGGTGGCACCGCTGTCTTCCTCAAGCGGGATCGGCGTTAAATCCGGGGATGCTGCGGCATTCATTTGCAGAAAATTGAAAATATGAGTTAATCCGGAACCGGATAACAAACGTTCTACCGATACATGGTCAAATTTTTTCTGCAGCGCTTCAAGCAAACCGATTTGCAGCGGTGTGACCGGAGCGAAATCGATATGGCCTGCTTCGGTCGGTAACGCAACATAGCGGCTGTTTTGCCAGACGAGCCATGCCACGCCCATTCCAGTGCCCGCGCCGAGTACGACGCGCATGGCTTGCGCCTGCGGTTGCCCGGTTTGCAGTGTGATCAGATCGCCGGGCGGCAGGCTTTCGACCGCTAAGGCAGCCGCTTCGAAATCATTGATGAGCTTGACAGCAGGGAGCGAAAACTCTTGCGCGATACGGCTGCTGCTGATTTGCCAGGGTAAATTGGTCAATGTTGCCTGCTGTGAAACGACCGGTCCTGCCACTGCCAGACATGCTGCATGGGGATGGCCGGTTGCCGTGAATGTTCCGGTCCGGTTCAGGAAATCTGTCAGCAGGTCCGCGAAAGCTGCAAAAGCGAGGCTGTCATAGCGCTGTGTGCACAGTACCTGGATTGTGCCATCGCCATCGGCTATTTCAGCCAGTTGCAGAATGGTTTTGGTGCCGCCGATATCGCCGCAGATGAGCCGTTTGTTCACGTGTAGATCAGTCCCGAAAAACCTGTTTGCCAGGTAAATGAATAAGGCTAACGAGCCAGATTAACAGTATACCGCGATGCGCATGTTTTGATTGTCTTTGCCGCCGTTTGACATACAATCACACATTCCATACATTTTTTGTACTTTTCTACAAGAGCCTATGGCTGATCCATTGATTATCGCTAAAACAAGTCAAGATGATTTGGCGCTTCTGCCCGCGATGGCAACGCGGCACGGTTGCATCACCGGTGCGACCGGTACCGGCAAGACGGTTACCTTGCAGAAGCTGGCGGAAAGCTTTTCCAGTATCGGTGTGCCGGTATTCATGGCGGATGTCAAAGGTGACTTGACGGGTATTTCCAAACCGGGAACGCTCTCCGGAAAAATGCAAGTCTGCTTGGCTAAACTGAAATTGGATGTGCCGCAGTGGCAAGGCTTTCCGGTGACATTGTGGGATGTCTTGCAGGAAGACGGCCATCCGCTGCGTGCGACGATTTCCGATATGGGGCCACTGTTGCTGGCGCGCCTGCTGAATCTGAATGAAACACAGGAAGGTGTGCTCACATTGGTTTTTAAGGTGGCCGATGATCATGGCCTGTTATTGCTCGATCTGAAAGATTTGCGCGCAATGCTGCAATTTGCCGGTGACCATGCGGATCAATTCAAAACGCAATACGGCAATATATCGGCGGCTTCGATCGGTGCCATCCAGCGCGGCTTGCTACAAATAGAGGAGCAGGGTGGAGACCGATTTTTCGGCGAGCCGATGCTCAATATCGAGGATCTGATGCAGACTCTTGATGGTCAGGGTGTCATCAATATCTTGGCTGCCGATAAATTATTAAACTTCCCCAGATTGTACAGTTCCTTCTTGTTGTGGATGTTGTCCGAGTTGTACGAAAATCTTCCGGAAACCGGTGACCGGGAAAAACCTAAACTGGCGTTCTTTTTTGATGAAGCACATTTGCTGTTCAGCATGGCGTCGCCTGCCTTGCTGGAAAAGATAGAGCAAGTGGTGCGGTTGATCCGCTCCAAGGGTGTGGGCATTTATTTTGTCACGCAGAATCCATTGGATATTCCAGAGAAGGTATTGAGTCAACTGGGCAATCGCGTGCAGCATGCGTTGCGTGCCTTTACACCGCGCGACCAGAAAGCCGTGAATGCGATTGCCGCAACCATGCGGTCCAACCCGGAATTGAATATCAAACAAGCTATCCTTGAGCTTTCCGTCGGCGAAGCATTGATCTCTTTGCTCGATGCCGAGGGTTCTCCCGGTATCACCGAACGCGCATTTATACTGCCGCCGCTCAGCCAGATTGGTCCGATTACATCCGATGAACGAAAACAACTGATGCAATCCTCTCTCGTGGCCGGTGTGTATGAACAGGAAATCGACCGGGAAAGCGCTTTTGAACTATTACAAGCACGCGCCGGCACGGAAGAGTCGCGTGTTCATTCATCCAAATCCGCAGATTCTGAGAATTTGCCGAATCCGGCAGGAAAGGGAGCCTGGGCGGACATCGGCGATTTATTGCTGGGTTCATCCGGAAAGCGCGGGGGGCGCCGCGAGGGTGTGATTGACGCCTTCGCAAAAAGCGCAGCCCGCTCGGTGGGATCATCGATCGCACGTGAAATTACCCGCGGCCTGCTCGGGTCGTTATTGGGTCAGAAACGGCGTTAGCGATTTCGCCCTAACCCATAGGCTATCTTTATTATGATTAACCTGGTTGTGCAGCTTCTTGCAACGCAGTTAAATCAGTGAGTATTGGAAACGCTTTGATTTAAAGTACTGAATGAGCTATTTTAGAAATAGCCAGTAAATTGTACGGAATTGAAAGAGTTATTTAATAATCTTAACTCAAAAACTTGATAGTGGATTCAACTTTAAAGTGTAACCTTTGTAAGGAAGTTTAGGAGGCAAGCTGCGGTAGTATCGGAGCTTCTTGTAGATTTGGCCATTAAATAGTTCGAACTTTTGGTGATTTTGCATGCCATAAAAGG
>CAZDYN010000199.1:0-4901 GCA_964509635.1 uncultured Nitrosomonas sp.
CCCTTCGACATTCTCCAGCTTTAGCTGGCACGGCGCATCAAAACAACTGTGGCATGACAGGCACTTTGTTTCGATGATTGGCCGAATTTCTTGGGTATAAGAAACCGGACGCTCAATCGGTGCTGGCGGTATTGCAGGGATAGGAATCTGGCTATTGCCAGAAATTGCATCTTGATAGTTTTGACAGGCAGACAATACAAAAAGCAAAGTTATGAGATATATACATAAATAAACTGCCCGCATGAATAAAAACCATCACTTAAATAAATTGAAAAGACTCTATCAGAGAACGAATTGTGTCACAGTGCAATATATAGCATGTTTGCTGTAGCGCTCTCGGAAACTTGTTAGTTATTTTCTGCAACCAATCTATCCATCAGTTCAATGAGATGTTCAGATTTCATCATTCCCTGCATTAGGTGCTCATCCTCAGATAAAAGAGCTTTCCTCAGTTGATTCACCGCAGCGAGATTGGTATCAGCCTTTAACAAAACATAGTAAATCAATTCATATCTGATCTCTTTTAGGTTATCCACGATAAACGAGAGTCCATTTCGCTTCACACAGGCAATCATGGCTTCCCGTTGCAGCCATAAATCCTTGCCCCAGATATCAGGCGCATCTTCCAGGCTTGTTAATGCAATTTTTTGCATGATTTCAGAATCATTGTATTGGTTGATGATATATGACAAGGCAAAGGATATTGCTGGATATAATGTATCGAATCTGTTCCATTCAGCGAGAGTCGTATTGTCAATGCGATCCATGATTCCAGTTTCTTCTATCCACTCATCAGGATCGCTTTTCTCTTTGCCAATACCGAGAAGCCACCAGTCATGATAAAAATTCAGCAACTCCAAGGAGTTTTTGAGAATCCTCTATCAGGCAAGTAAAGCCCGGCAGGCATCATACCCAGCATGAACAGCCGAGTACGCCCCAGAAACCGCTCTGTTCACCGGGTGCTACAGCATTCTGGTAAGCGCGCCCATGCGCATGGCCATGCACAAGACAGCTCGTGCCGCAACCACAAGCCGTCTGAGCTAATGCGTGCAGTGATGCTGTGCTTGCTGCCGGTTTGAAATAGCCGCCGAAATGATTCACTGGTGACCAATCCGGCATGGCGGGCGGCAAAGGCGGGGAAAGTACGTTAAACTCGCCGTCGCCGTAAACAATGCGTCCGCCGACGACGGTCAGCACTGACACAAGATGGCGGATTTCGTTTTCCGGAATCTTAAAATAATCGGCAGATAGTACGGCCAAGTCGGCATATTGACCGGGTTTGATCTGGCCTTTGACGCCTTCTTCATTAGAGAACCAAGTATTTGCATGCGTGTACAGGCGCAATGCAGTCTCGCGATCGACGAGATTGGTCGCCGGATACAGTGGGAGATTTCCCAAAGTTTTGCCGGTAATCAGCCAGTACAGCGCATTCCAAGGGTCATAGCTGGCTACGCGGGTGGCATCGGTGCCTGCGCCTACGTTCACACCCAGTTCCAACATCCGTTTATAAGGCGGCGTACGTTCCACAGCTTTATGGCCGTAGCGTTGCACAAAATACTCGCCCTGATAAGCCATGCGATGCTGAATGGCAATGCCGCCGCCAAGTTTGGCGATGCGCTCAAGATTGGCATCAGTTACGGTTTCGGCATGATCAAAAAACCAGTGCAGTCCATCAAAAGGAATATCCCGATTCACTTTTTCGAATACATCCAGCGCACGTGAGATGGTCTCATTGTAAGTGGCATGCAATCGGAATGGCCAACGATGACTGACAAGTATACGCACTACGGCTTCCAGGTCATTCTCCATATGCGGTGCCATATCTGGGCGAGGCATGCGGAAGTCTTCGAAATCCGCCGCGGAAAAGACCAACATTTCTCCTGCGCCGTTATGCCGGTAATAACTATCGCCGTCACCGGGTTTTCCCATTTTTGTCCACTTAGTGAAATCGGCAACCTCTTCTCCAGCTTTTTGTGTGAACAGGTTATAGGCGATGCGCAGCGTCAGTTCACCCGCTTGGTGCAATTCTTCAATGATTTTGTAGTCATCGGGATAATTCTGATAGCCGCCGCCGGCATCAATGACGCTGGTGATTCCCAAACGATTCATTTCCCGCATGAAATGGCGCGTGGAATTGATCTGATAGTCATACGGCAATTTGGGGCCTCTGGCAAGCGCCGAATACAGGATCAGCGCATTCGGTTCTGCCAGCAGCAGACCTGTCGGTTCACCGTGGGCATCCTTGGTGATCAACCCGCCGGGCGGATTGGGCGTGTCGCGATCGTAACCGCAGGCGCGCAGCGCGGCGCGATTCAGTAGGGCGCGGTCGTACAAGTGCAATATGAAAACCGGCGTATCCGGTGCCACGGCGTTGATTTCATCCAGCGTCGGCAAACATTTCTCGGCGAACTGCATTTCAGTGAATCCACCTACCACGCGCACCCACTGCGGTGCAGGCGTGCGCGCTACTTGCTCTTTTAGGCGGCGCATGGCATCGGCCAACGAAGGAATGCCGTCCCAGCGTAATTCCAGGTTGTAATTGAGTCCGCCGCGGATGAGGTGCAGATGGGAGTCGATCAAGCCGGGAATGACACGGCGGCGGTTAAGATCGATCACCTGCGTATGATCATCGGCAAGGCGTATCACCTCGTCGTCACTTCCCACTGCAATAAAACGGCCTTCCGCAATGGCGACGGCCGTGGCTTGCGGATGCTGGCGATCAAGCGTGGTGAATTGACCGTTACGCAGTATCAATTGAGCTTTTGGGTTCTGCATTGATGCTCCTCCGGAAGTTTTAGCAAGCACACCGGTTTTCGAAAGCAATAAAGACGCTCCGGCTGCTTGCAGAATACGGCGGCGGCCTTGGTTTATCGCGCTGTCACCCATGTTTCATCGCCTTTGGAAGTTGACCATTTATTTCTTGGTAATGGCAAGGTAGCTCGTCATCAGGTTGCGGTAGTTGGGCAGATAGCTGGAAAATAAAGTACCCAAGCCTTCGATATCATTGCGCCAGTCGCGGTGCAATTCGCAAGCCACGCCAAACCAGCTCATCAGTTGCACCCCGGCATTTTGCATGCGCGCCCAGGCAGCATCGCGGGTTACCTCATTGAAAGTACCTGAGGCATCGGTGACTACAAATACTTCATAGCCTTCCTCGATCGCGGATAACGCTGGAAAAGCGACACAGACTTCGGTCACCACACCGGCAATGATCAGTTGCTTGCAGCCAGTTTTTTTGATCGCATTGACAAAATCTTCGTTATCCCAGGCATTGATATTGCCGGGACGAGCGATATACGGTGCAGTAGGGTGCATCTCCTTGATTTCCGGAACCAGCGGCCCATTGGGGCCTCCTTCAAAGCTGGTGGTCAGGATGGTGGGCAACTTGAAATATTTACCACAAGCTGTGATGGCTAACACGTTATTCTTGAACTCATTTGGTGAAAAATCCTGCACCAGCGAAATCAACCCTGCCTGATGATCCACCAATAGCAAAACAGCATTATCTTTAGAAAGCCTGTTGTATTTGAAAGTCTTGCTCATTGTAGTGCTCCTTTCATTGGTTGTTGTTATGCATTTTTATTCAGTACAGCGCATAGAATCGGTCACTGATGATCTTGCCATCTTTCCAGTGCTGTACCGCTACTTGATCAAACTTTTTGTGGCCTAAATCTTTATGCTTGTATTCATAATGCCACTCGGTCATCGTGACGTTTTCTCCTACGGCGGTCGATACAATTTCCGATTTGAGCCATGCTTCAACGCCTTCGAACAAATCGGATTCCCGCTCTTTGGCTTGTTTTAAACTACTTGCCACCACATCATTTTTCTCGATCACGATGCAATCGGGGTGATAGTACTTATCCATCGATTCCAAAATTTCACCTTTGAGGATCATCCGATTCAGATCATTAAGTTTTTCTTCTAAAGTCATTTTATTCCTAATTCTTTGCTTTCTGCACAGACTGGGTCTTGTCATGACTCTCGATCAACAGCCGATAATGCGGCATCGAATAATCGGCATAAAGATCGGCGAAATCCAGCGCTTCCGGCCGGTTCCAAGTTTTCTGCAACTCTGAAATAACCGCAACGGTATCAATCGGAATCACCCCTGCCTGCACAATACGGGCAACGGTTAATTCCGTAGCCATTTTGCTCCAGTTGCCCGAAGCATCTACAACAGCATAGACTTTGTAACCGTCAGCCACTGCGCTGATAGCAGGAAAGGCCATGCATACGCTGGTCAGCGTACCGGCAAGGATGAGCGTTTTGCGGCCAGTGGCTTCAACAGTCTTAACAAAATCAGCGCTATCCCAGACATTGATTTCACCGTGTCGTCCTACGTATTGCGCGTGTGGGGCGGCTTGATGGATTTCCGGAATCAATGGACCGTTCGGGCCATCTGGAACGGCAGCAGAAGTAATCACTGGCATCTTGAGCAATGTGGCGACCTTGGCAAGCGCGATAGCATTGCGGCGCAGTTCCGGTACTGGTAGGTCTTTGACCAATTGGAACAAGCCGCTCTGGTGGTCGATCAGAAGCATCAGCGTTTCATCGGGATTGATGTGACTCATAATGTCCTCCTGCGGTTTGGTTAGGTGAAAAGACTGCGACTTAGAAGCAAGGCTAATTTGCGATAAACAGTCTATCTGGTAGGAGCCGGTGCTATTTTGCCCATTTTGCCGCTCTGATAATCTGCCATTGCCTGGCGTATTTCCTCCGCAGTATTCATCACAAAAGGACCGCTGCCTGCGATGGGTTCATCAATCGGTTCACCGCAAAGCAGCAGCGCTGTTGTATTGTGTGCACTGTCGATACGGATATAATCACCCCGATCAAACAGACCCACTTCCGCTGCACCAATGGTCTCAGAATCATTGACGCGCGCCGATCCCTTCAGC
>CAZDYN010000200.1:0-4897 GCA_964509635.1 uncultured Nitrosomonas sp.
GAAAACTGCCGTAGGGGTGACTCTACCGTGAGTTCGAATCTCACCGCCTCCGCCATGGATCCAGTATCCACGCTACTTTCAAGCACATCAGACTTATATTCCCACCAATAGCACCATCAAAAAAATTAAACAAATTTTGATCTCAATCCCTACCGTTTGATTATTTCAAAACACAAATTAGCCCATCCCAGTTTGTCGTATAGTTGGGGCTTTTGTTTCCCTGTTTCATCTTCCAGTGTTGTTTGAATCCCTCGGATGCGAGTTTAATCGTACCTCGCCCCATACGGGTATTGATCTGATCCATGACGCTCATCAATTTGCCAGATTGAGTATCTGCTGACGATATTGAGTCAAAGAGATCCAATTGCCGGTATTGTCTGGGCACCAGTTCAGATTTGTAACTGGCCAACTTAACCTCTTACTATTGGATTCTGCTTAATTCTTATAATGAGCAAGCCTTACTAGCTTTGCTACTCACAATATTCCCTATTTTTTCTGGTTTTAAGCAATTTATAATTGGAATTTTATTTTACCGACAACAAATAAGTCAAAGTTGACCACAAGGTATACATATCCCGGCTTTCCGTTTCTATGGTGCAGCGATCCCGATCAATCTGCCGGATGCCGGAAGATTCCTATAGAATCAGCGCATTGGGCGGATTTTGTTCTTAAAAGAGGAATGGAAAGATTGCCATCCGGGTTATATTCGTCAAATTCGATGCTTTCCGAGCCTAAAGAAAGTGCAACGGTCAGTGGTGCACCATCTGGATTCGAATCCGCTATCGTTTGTTCAATCTGGCGCGATATCGAAGCTTGCAATGCAGCAGTCGTGCCTGGGACTGTGCCAGCAAATGTCTATGCCTGTTTGAATGTAATAACGAACGGTGATGTAAAAATTTGCAGCACTTCGGGAGAATCGCTTCCATGTATATTTCTGACCGGCCCCTTCACCGCTCCCGTAAGAACATTCGCTTCCGCTCCACTGAATTCTTTGAGCATAGTTCTTCAACCTTGGCTGCTACAAAGTTGGTTTGATCTCGATTTGAGGAATATGGTGAATGCGATCATCGATGCCGCATACGTTCCCTGTCTCACTGATCAAGTTGTTGACGCGCTTCGATCCGCTACTTTTCAGCCAAGCCTGCTGGAGTCAGCATTAAAAATGCTTTCGGTTCCACACTCAGATTCTGATCAAGAAGCAAACAAAATGGCCAATCTGCTGCTTGAAACGCAGAGTATTTCAGAAACAGCATCCCGGCATGGCATTAGTGTGCGTCAGCTTGAACGCCGGTTTGCGCGAAATTTCGGACTAAGCCCAAAGGAATGGCTGCGCGTCAAACGCTTTGAGGGATCGCTTGTTAAGTTGGTCGATGGCAGGGAATCATTGGCCAGCGTGGCTGCCGATGCGGGTTATGCCGATCAGTCACACATGACCCGCGACTATCGCCGTGCAGCCGGATTGACACCCCGTCAAACCAAAGAAGGAATGAAAAAAGAGACACCTGGTTATTGGGCATTCAAACCGGCGAAGGTTATGGTTTAGCTTACCGAATCCGGATAATGTCGTTTTCGTTCAATACTCACTGTTGATCGACTATTAATCTACCTTGAACCGTACAGGGCATTTTGAGGTGGAGGTCGCGCACTATGAGCAAGATTAAACGAGTTGTTGTGATGGCAGTAGGTTCGGGTGGTGATGTTGCGCCGATGGTATCGGTTGCGGCCAGGCTTGCAGATCGTGGCTTCGAGACCACACTGCTGGCTCCGGAGCGTTACAAATATTTTACGGAAGGCACGGGAGTGGCATTCCAATCAATCGGTGCCGAAAAGATATTTTCAGAAGTATTTGATGGAAGCGACATTTGGCATCCATTAAAGGGATCTAGCGCTGCATGGCGCTATTACGGCGCAGCCATGCGCTCAGGATTCCAGCTTCTGCGTCAAGGATGGAGCGCTACCGATACTATCCTTGTAAGTTCATCATTTGCGGTCGCGGCACGCCTGGCGGAGGAACTTGATGGCTACCGCAATACGACAGTCCATCTGTCACCATCAGTAATATTCTCGGCACACCAACCGTCGAAGTGGCCTACCTTATCAATATCCCCTACTTGGCCTTTGTTCTTGAAACGCTTAATGATCAAGGCTACAGAGCGATTGGTAACTGATCCCATGATAGATGTTCATGTCAATTCATTTCGCTTGGAACTTGGTCTGCCACCAGAGAAAAATTTATTCTCCCAATGGCTGCACTCGCCCCGGCGTATCATTTATGCTTTTCCAGAATGGTTTGCTGCGCCAGCCGAAGATTGGCCAGTCAACGGCATATTTGCCGGTTTTCCGAGCGGGATTAATCGCGATCGCCTGTTACCGACCAAATTGGAAACATTCTTACGCAAAGGAAACAAGCCTGTGGTCGTGATTACAGCAGGCACCGCAGTAGCAGTAAGACCAATCTGGGTAGATCGCATGGTCGATTTTTTGGTTAACCATGGTGCGCGTGTTGTAGTGATCGAACCAGCTACATATCCGAATCGAGACGATAATTTTGTGTGTCGAATTCCCTATGCACCATTCGAGGCGCTGCTAAATCGAGCCCAATTGATTATCCATCATGCTGGTATTGGAACGATAGCGGAAGCAATGCGAGCCGAGCTACCACAATTGTTAGTACCGATGGCGCACGATCAGGTGGACAATGCAGCCAGACTCGAAAGGATTGATTTGGGAAGAAAGATTGATCCAACAAATTTCGCTGTCACCGAAGCAGCTTGGCATTGGGCTTTCAATCCCAATACTAAAGAGGCTCTCAAGGAAGCAAAACAGAAACTTATAGTTGATGGCGATGGTGCTGGTCGGATTGTAGAGAATATATTGGCCGATCTAAGCAATGAATGATCCGGTAATTTTCCATAGAAAAATTCCTCAGGGTCGTCTCTGTTTCGGCTATTTTTCTATACAACCGACAACAAAAAAGTCATCGTCGGCCATAACGTATACATATCCCGGCTTTCCGTTTCAATGGTGCAGCGATTCCGGGCAATTCGCCGGATCCCCGATGAGTCGGAGAGAATCAGTGCATTGGATGTAATTTTTCTGACGCAAGTCCAATGCTTGATACGTCCGCTCAAACTGATAATGACAGCCGAATCCGGTTGGCTTAGGTGTTCAGTCAGCTTTTCCCAGTATTGATCCAGTGCTACATTATCGATATCGAAGGCGATTTGTTTGCGTAGTTTGCGATTCTGGTACTTTTTGACGGATTTAATGGCGATATCAATGAAGCCACCCTTGGCATCAATATCATCAAATCCCCCAGTCAAGGCATCTTCGAGCAGGTTATGCTGGGTCAAATATCCAATCAGGTTTTTAAACAATACTTTTCTCTGACTGGCTTTACGTTTTAGCTTGCGGTCATAGTGAAATTTACCGATGATGATTTCGGTTGCATTCATCACTGAACACACGCTACA
Organism: uncultured Nitrosomonas sp.; assembly: GCA_964509635.1. Taxonomy (GTDB): domain Bacteria; phylum Pseudomonadota; class Gammaproteobacteria; order Burkholderiales; family Nitrosomonadaceae; genus Nitrosomonas. The sequence continues at coordinate 3,474 of CAZDYN010000200.1, forward strand.
CAATCCATCTATACTGCCTTGCCGTATGGTCATGATGCTCTCCTCATCATCCCTACCGGCTACCAAATTTGGCTGACCGCATTGTTTTGAAACAATTGGCTATCACGGATATAGCGCTGCAACATCAGATCAGACTTATGCGCAGTTTGCTGCCGGATTTTCCAGGAACTGACACCGGCCTGTGCTGCGCTGGTTACCAGCTCCGCTCGTAAACTATGGCCAGAATACTGTTCCGGATTCAAACCAGCATCACGCACGCGCTGTTTGATGATCAATGCCACTGATGCGGCGCATAATCCATAATCAGTTACTTGATCGAAGCGGTTCATGCGGCGAAACAATGAACCGGTTTTGATTCCTGATTTTTCCAGCCACATTTTTAATGCACGTACCGGGCAATGACTGCCCTTTATGAAAAGGATCGCCACTTTTCGTCCCCCCCGTTTTGATCAGTCTTGCTGCGCCGGATATGAATCAATACACCTTCCGTCACGAATCGCACATCTTCCACCTGTAATGCCACCAATTCAGAGCGGCGGAATGCACCGGCAAATCCGATCAACATTAATGCTTTGTCGCGGACACCGATGAGTCCGGTGAGTCTTTTCGTGATCTTCATCAGATCAGCTTTGAGCAATGGCATGACTTGACGCTGCTTGCTGCCATTGATACGGCGGATACCGCGCAAAGTATCAGCCACCAATGATGAACGAGTTGGAGATTTTAGTCCTTTGTCTTTATGGGCATGGTTGATGGCCACCACACGCCGGTTTAACGTAGCCAGTGACAATGTATTAGCGTGAACAGCCAGATAGGATGCCACGCATCAAGGTGTGGCCGGAATCTTGCCGCCGCTTTTCAGAAAGTGAGCAATATCGTTCTGGTAAGCCAGCTGCGTATTTTTGGCTTGGGTGGCCGCCAGATATTCTCGGGCTTTCTTGCGGGTATGATTGCTTGATAGGGTTAGTTTGCTTTTCATCACATATCCCCTACCTGATATCGACATAGCGCATACAGACGCTCAATAAATGCTCATAATCGCTGGCTGTGGCTTCACACATGAATTCTTCAGCCAATTCAGGGCGATTGCTATGCAGGATTCCGCGACGAACTTGCCCTAGAATAAAGAAAGCGTTGCCGTCTTTGCCGGTTAATTCCACCACGGCATCGGTCAGTGGTGAATCCGATTTTTCAATTAATTTCATAAAATAACTACTAAACAATTGATAACAGAATCATTTCCGTCGTCATAATGATCAGTTATCGTAAGTTGAACATAAATAAAAAAGCCCGCCAGCATTGGGTTTGCTGGCAGGCTAACATTTGGGTGTTTTCATTTATTTTGCTCCCATATCGCCCGAAAAGAGCTTATTGCTGTGAGTCAACTCGTAAGCTAAAACATAGAAAACTGTTTCAATATTCCT
>CAZDYN010000201.1:0-4862 GCA_964509635.1 uncultured Nitrosomonas sp.
ATAAGTTCTGCGTATTTTGTTATAGATTCAGGAGTTGCATATTGATTTGTAATATTATATGAAAGAACTTTGCTAAATATGTATATATTTCTTGGATAACTTAAATCTATTGGACGTGGACCTTCACGAATTGTTCCTAATATGGCATCATCATAATAATGAATAGGCACTGATGTTGGTGGACCGGGTGGACCTAATACATCATCAGTAATTTCAAATCCGTTTTCTCATCCAGACCCCAGGCGGTTTTTACCTGGTGAAAAAGATTCCCGGCGGTATCCTTGACCCGGTTCGCCTGTTCCATATCAACACTGTATCTTTGCATGGCCGCCATGATCGTCTTGTCTCTGATATCCTCATTATGCACCCGGCCAATCAGGTCATAGAGCAAACCTTCGCGTAGCGCGCCCTCCGATATATTCATTTTTTCCAGATTCAGGGCTTCAAAAACTCCGCATAAAATCGCCACGCCACTGGCAAAAACCGGTTTTCTCCGCTCCGAGAGGCCGGTGAAATTGATCTGCGCGCTATCACCGGCCGCTATGAGCTCATCCTTCAGCCGGATCAAGGCGGATGCGGTAATGCCTGAATCACACCAGCCTTGCGCTTGCACCACATCGCGAATCGAGATAATCGTACCGGAAGATCCTAATGCGTAATCCCAGCCGGTTTTTTTATAGGCCGTTTCAATCGATTCCAGTTCCTGCATCGCAAACAGTATTGCCTTGCGCATTTTCTTGGCTTTGATCTTGCCGTCGTCAAAAAAACGCTGCCCCGTATTGACGCACCCCATATACAAGCTCTCGGTAGCGTATGTTTCAAAACCGCGGCCGATGATCAGTTCCGTGCTGCCGCCGCCGATATCGATCACCAGGCGCTGATGGACTTCATCGTATAAGCTGTGCGCAACACCTGAATAAATCAGCCTGGCTTCTTCACGTCCGGCAATAATCTCTATCGGATGTCCCAGCGCGCTATGCGCCTGTGACAGAAAAACACTGCCATTGCGCGCCTGACGAAGTGTATTGGTGCCTACGGCACGCACATTGAGATGCGGAATTTCCCTGATGCGCTGACCGAATCGCTGCAAACACTCCAGCGCCAGTTGCATGGATTCCTTCGACAATTCATGCCGGTCATTCAATCCGGAAGCCAGCCTGACCATTTCTTTCATGCGGTCGATGATTTGCAGGCGGCCATCGACCAGATTGGCCACGATCATGTGGAAGCTATTTGAGCCCAAATCCACGGCAGCGTAAGATTCATCCATACAGGCTGAAACCGGAATGGTAATATATTGACGGATTAGTACATTTCATAAAAATCTTATGCAAGAACATCAATTGATCATCATGCGTCATGCCAAATCGGACTGGTCTGAAGCAAACAGGCTTGATTGGGATCGCCCTTTGACAGCACGCGGCAGGAAAACTGCAAAGCGGATGGGACAATGGCTAAAGCAGAAACGATTCCATATCGACCGGATCGTTTGCTCTCCGGCACAGCGGGCAAAACAAACCTGCCATCTCGTCGCGGAGGTGCTGGGCACACCCGGGAATAATGTGTTCTGGGAACCCGGCGTCTATGATGCATCGTTAAACGATTTGATCTCACTAATCAATCGATATCGTGAAGGAATCCATACATTGCTCATCATCGGTCATAATCCCGGTCTCGATCAATTACTCTGTTTTTTGTCCAAAGACCCGCCACCAGAGAACAATTGCGGAAAATTATTGACTACCGGCGCAATAGCTGTGCTTGACTATGGTCATGCCGCTATCTCCGCTGAAGCTCACCTGGCACACCTGCGCTACCTGATCAGACCCAAGGAGTTATGAAAAAGACAAACCGGATCAATCCGCCTGCTCATTCATTGACTTCTGATCATGGATAGCGCTTCCCGTTATGATTTCTTTTTATCTTTTTCCTTTTTCTTTTTATCTTTCTTTTTGCTCTTATCCTTATTTTTAGCCTTTTTCTTTTTATCCTTGTCTTTTTCTTTTTTCTTGCCATCCTTTTTGTTTTTTTTCTCTGCCACATCCTTTTCTTCAGCAACTTCAGCCGGCCTCACCGCTTGACCGGCGGCAGTCATTTTGACCTCAGCCTTTTTAACCGTTGCCTGAACACGGCTGACCGCAGCGGCCGGCTGCCGGGCCGCTTGATCCCGCAAGAAATCCGCTGCCGCTTGTTTAACTGCGCGTGCACGGATATCACCATGCAAACCCGGTATTTTTTGCAGCTCTGTCAGGCTCATCGCAGCCAGCGCTTCCACAGTCTTGATATTGCGCTCGGATAATAGCTTGGCAGTGACAGGACCGACCCCAGTAACATCAGTTAATTTAACCATGACCAGACTCCTAGTGGCTTGAAAAGTCCATTATATCCATCCAATGATTTAATACAACGAACTTCCGCTGATCACCTGAAAACCGGAATTCCTACGCAGCCAGGAGTCTGCCGGACTTAAGCAATCGTAGCGAACCAAGTGGGAGAACGAGAGCGGATTTTCTCAATTTTGAGGCGCATAGCGAGACTATGCAACGAGAAATTGAGGAAATATGAACCGTTATCCCATTGGCGCAGTAGATTAGCCTTAAGCCCGGCAGACTCCCAAACAAACAGAAGAACCAGGGAATGGCATTTCCAGTGACAAAAAACGAAACAGCCGGATACATCAGGATATCCGGCTGTTTCACGCAGTTCTATCAGCTATCACGCATGAAAGACATCCGCTGCCGCATCGTAGACCAGGCTGCCGCCAAATCCGATCAACTGCACATGAAAATCAGTGGCCGTGATGCTGTGATCGGCATTCAAGTCAATCACGAAATCGGTTCCCGTCCACGCTACGTTGGTATTGGCGCTAAAGGCATTGGGCAGAACAATATTCGCTGCCGCGCTACTGAGCGATTGTCCATTCACTTTGAGCAATGTTTCGATCGCGCTTGTAAAATCCAGCGAATCGCCTGCGTTGAAACCCGATACTTTATCCAAAGTGGATGCTTTTATATCGCCGGAATTGAATGCCGCCGCAGTCCAGATATATTTATCATTACCGCCGCCGCCGTTCAGCGTGTCATTACCCGCAAGCCCCTTCAAGCTATTATTGGCGTTGTTCCCGGTCAGTGTGTTGTTAAGACTGTTACCGGTGCCGTCAATGGCCGCAGCGCCTGTCAGCGTCAATTTCTCGAGATTGCCGCCCAGCGTATAGGTGACACTGCTCTTGACAGTATCGGTACCTTCACCGGCATTTTCCGTAATGATATCCGTCGTCGTGTTAACAACGTAAATATCATTCCCCAGTCCGCCCAGCAAAGTATCAATGCCTGCATTACCGTTCAGCGTGTCATTGCCCGCATTGCCTATCAAGGTATTATTGGCATTGTTGCCGGTCAAGGTATTTTTAAGACCATTACCGGTGCCGTTGATGGCAGCGGCGCCGGTCAATGTCAATTTCTCAACATTATTACCGAGCGTAAAGGTAACGCTGCTCTTGACGGTATCAGTGCCTTCGCCCGCATTTTCTATAATGGTATCCGTTGTCGTGTCGACGATGTAGGTGTCGTTACCCTGCCCGCCTACCAGCGTATCGATACCGTTTCCGCCATCGAGTGTATCCGCGCCGGTGGCATCAGCTCCCCACCCCCAGCCGCCATTCAGGTAGTCATTGCCGTCACCGCCGCGCAAGGTATCGTTGTGCTCGTCGCCATACAGTGAATCATTGCCGCTGCCGCCGTCGATCACGTCATTACCGTAGGATCCGCCGATGATATCGTTACCGCTTTCACCATACAGCGTATCGCCGCCATCGGCAACAACGGTACTGGACGCGCCCCAGATCGTATCATCGCCATCACCGCCATAAACGGTATCGGCGCCGCTATCCGCATTAATCCCATTGGCGGCGCTGTTGCCCGTAATCACGTTATTCAGCGAGTTACCGGTGCCATTAATGGCCGCTATGCCAAGCAGCACCAGATTCTCAAAATTACTGCCCAATGTATGACTGACACTGCTTTTCACCGTATCGGTGCCGGCATTCAAAGACTCAGTGAGTATATCGGTCGTGGTATCGATGTTATAGGTATCGTCGCCGCTGCCGCCTTCCAGGGTATCAATGCCCGCATCACCCGTCAGCGTATCGTTGCCGCTCCAGCCTTTCAGCGTATCATTACCGTTTCCACCGTTATAGGTTTCGTTACCACTGCCGCCAAAGATAAAGTCATCGCCATCGTCACCGAAATAAACATCATTCCCGCCCGCTGTGGTATTGACGTAATCATTACCTGCACCCAAGTAAAGCGTATCATCCCCCTCTCCGCCAGTAGCGGTGTCATCTCCCAATCCGCCATATAATGTGTCATTGCCATCCCCGCCATCGAGATAATCGTTATTGTCTTCTCCTTGCAGATTATCCGCGCCTAATCCGCCATACAGGGAGTCGTTACCGCTCCAGCCTTTGAGCGTATCATTGCCATCCTCGCCATAGTAGATTTCAGCACCGGACCCGCCCCAGAGAAAATCATTACCGGCGCCGCCATAATAAGTATCATTGCCGCCCGACAAGGAATTGACATAATCATCGCCGCCTTCGAGATAGATCACGTCATTGCCGGCACCGCCATCCACGGTGTCATTACCTGCACCGCCCCACAGCGTGTTGTTAGCCGCATTGCCAGTAATACTGTCAGCGCCTGACCCGCCTTTCGCATTCTCAATCAGCGAACGCGCATCGCCATTGTATTGCAGAGCGTTGAATACCTGACCACGGGCATAATGATTATCACCCAGATAAGCGCTTTGGAAATTGCCGTCTTTATCGACATCGGTCCAGCCACCCGGCGTCAGATCGATCGACA
>CAZDYN010000202.1:0-4836 GCA_964509635.1 uncultured Nitrosomonas sp.
ATGAGCATTTTGAGCCTGTTTTTAACACCGTAGCGGCAACGCAGATAGTTTTTTTCAACGGGCCTGCTAAACAATCGCCAGTTTCAGTAAATGTAACTCATAGCCGATCAACATGCTGTATCCAGCCAGAATCATATACTTAAGATGCCTTACACGTATTTTTTTCGTCACACGGACGTTATGGTGAATCACAAGTAATATCAGCGCCATGGATGTAAGCGCAAGCTTAAAGGCAACAAATTTTCCTGCACTGTCTTCAATCAGGATTGCCATAAACCAGTTAAGCTCTTCACCGCCATGAGCCAGGATATTGAGTGTCAATAAGGCATCCAGTGTGCTTAAAAACAAAATAGCAATCGTACACAGCATCAAATGCCCGGCATAGCGATCCACGTAGCCGGGCTTGCCACTTTCGATTACTCTGCGCTCACCGGTTCGCTTTCCTGTTTTAATTCCCAGATGATAGAGACAAAAAAACGGCATGCCTCGACGACGGTCTTGATATCGATTGTTAAAAGTTGTTATTGCATCAGCCATACACCTGATCTCCTTCCCTGCCCATCCGGGCAACTCAGATTGGTTATTCACACCCGCTCAGATTCATCTTCCCTTGCAATCGTTACTGTTCGTTTTCGTATTAAGTGTAAATCCGGTTTTAGGAAATTGCAATCCAGTAGAAAACCATCTTGTATTCACATAAATTTAACGGGAAAATTAATATGTGACCCCATAACATGATAAATCTATTCATTTATTATGTGTTTTAATGTATATTCCATAATCACCTTTGTTCCATTCAATGAAACAAAGGCGACAAGCCTATAAAAATGGATATTGACATCAGGCCCTATAACAAGCTTTAATACGCGGTTCTATTGGCAAAATAAACTTATTAGAGAGAAAAATGAAACGTACTTATCAACCTTCAGTTACCAAAAGAAAGCGTACCCATGGATTTCTGGTGCGTATGAGGACACGCAGCGGTGCAGCAGTAATTCGCGCCCGTCGTGCAAAAGGCCGTGCGCGATTGAGTGTTTAATTTCGCCGGGCAATACTTTTATTTTTAGATTCGCTGAAACTCACTCCCTGCCGAGGGATTGCAGACTACATAAAGCAACAGAATTTGCTGCAATCATTCATTCAAAATGTCAGACCGGTGGCAGTTTAATTCAAATTTATATGAAACCGAATTCACTTGGTTACGCGCGACTTGGGTTAATTGTTTCAAAAAAAATTGAACGGCACGCGGTCAAGCGTAATTGGATTAAACGTATTTTGCGTGAATCATTCCGCAAAAGCCGCTGCAGCGATCAGATCAAAAACATGGATTGGATAATACGTCTGAAGCGCCCTGTCAATAAGAATGAATGTATGAAACTGACCTCTGAGATGCGATTACTAATGCTTCAACTACAGCAATGTCACGGTTAATTATTGCCTTTATTAAATTCTACCAGTACTTCATCAGCCCTCTCTTGGTGCCGTCATGCCGTTTTAGTCCAACTTGCTCGCAATATGCTTGTGAAGCCTATGCAAAATATGGATTGCTGCATGGAACACGACTGAGTATCTGGCGCATACTGCGATGCAATCCTTGGAGTAAAGGCGGCTATGAACCGGTTCCTTGATTTCAATCACACTATTATTTGCCTGATTATTCGGAAAGACCGGCAAAATAGTAGTCGAAATGAAACATAACAAAACGCCAAATTGCACAATCAACCGAGTTACACAGCACGCAAGCAACTTTGTCGAGAAAAATCAACTTTATTAGATAAATAATGGAAACAAAAAAACTCGTACTCATTATCATTTTCTCCACTTCGTTACTGTTTTTGTGGGATGCATGGCAAAAAGAGTTATATCCTCCCGCTTCGCAAGTAATGCCAGGAGCGACTTCCGATTCCGCTAACCAGCGCCATGATCCGCTGCCAGTGCCGGGCGATGGGTTGACTTCCTCATCGGCCGGATCCGGAACCGCTTCAGAAATTGAAGGCATCAATCCTTCGATAACGCCGAATCTGTTCACAGTTGGCGAGAAAATACAAGTCAGAACAGATATGGTCGTTGCAGAAATTGATACAGCGGGCGGCGACATCCGTAAACTTGGTTTGATTGCACACCCATCCAGAGAGGATGAAACCAAACCATACGAGCTATTACTCGATAAAACCGCACGATTCCATGTCGCACAATCCGGATTGATCGGTGATGGTTTACCTAATCACAAAACAAAATACACTGTAGATTCTAATATTTACGATTACAAACTGGAAGCCGGTCAGGATAAGGTAGCTGTCCGTCTCCTTGCACCCGAAGTGGATGGTATACAAGTAGCGAAAATATACACTTTTCATCGTGGCAGCTATGTAATTGATGTTGAATTCGAAATCGTAAACCACAGTGATAACACGATTATTCCATTCTCTTATTTTCAGATGCTGCGGGATGCTAACGAACCCACCGGCGCAGGCGCATTGGTTCACTCCTATACAGGAGGGGCCATGTATACTGAGGAAGATAAGTTCCTGAAAATAAAATTCTCTGATCTGGATAAAAATAAAGCGGAATACCCAACCAATGCAGATAACGGCTGGATAGCCATGCTGGAACATTATTTCCTGACGGCTTGGCTGCCAGTACCCGATACGCCACGGGAATACTTTGCCAAACGTCTGGCTCCCAACCAATATACCGCCGGCGTTATTGCACCGGTTGGCGCGGTTGAATCCGGTCAGGCCAAGAATATCTCAATGCCTTTTTATGCCGGCCCGCAGGAACAAAATAAACTGGCCGAACTCGCACCGGGGCTTGAGTTAACGGTAGATTACGGCTGGCTAACCGTACTGGCGGTACCTTTATTCTGGCTGCTTTCCTTTTATCATTCATGGACAGATAACTGGGGAGCCGCCATTATTCTGCTGACATTGACTGTCAAGCTCATGTTTTTCCCATTATCTGCTGCAGGCTACCGTTCTATGGCCAAAATGCGCATCGTTACACCGAAATTGCAGCGCATACGTGAGCAATACGCCAGTGATCGCCAGCGCATGCATCAAGCCATGATGGAATTTTACAAAGAAGAAAAAATTAATCCGATGGGCGGATGCTTGCCGATACTGTTTCAGATTCCAGTATTCATTGCACTGTTCTGGACGTTGCTAGCCGCAGTGGAACTACGTTATGCACCACTCGCGCTATGGATCACTGATATGTCGGTACCCGATCCATACTATGTGCTCCCGGTTATTATGGGCATATCCATGTGGATTCAATCCAAACTCAGTCCAACGCCTACGGATCCGATTCAAGCAAAAGTCATGCAGATCATGCCGGTTGCATTCAGTGTTTTCTTCTTCTTTTTCCCGGCGGGCCTTGTACTTTATTCACTCTGCAACAATATTCTTTCCATCGCGCAACAGTGGCAAATAACACGCATGTATGAAAACAAAGCGGAAGAAGATGCAAACAAGGATAAAAACAAGAAAAAAAGAAAGAGCAAGCCCGAACCAGCCAACGACGAACTCCAACTGCCAGCACCGGCTGTTGAAGAGGAAACCGAAGTTCAGCAAGAAGCAGCGCCTGCTGCCGGCACTGAGCAGACTGAAAAACCGCAACCAGACGCAGTAACAGCCACTAACGGTAAAGTAAAAACGCCGGTAAAAGCAAAAAGCGCTCCGGCCGCTAAGAAAGCAAAGAAGAAATAAAAAGGATTACCGGTTATTTATTACTGTAAATAACCGGTAATCCAGCGCTTTCAAGCAGCATCGTGGAGATTATTCATAGTCAACCCTGACATCATTGCAGCAATTGCAACACCACCCGGTCAAGGTGGAATTGGTGTGGTGCGCATTTCCGGCAAGGACTTAGCAGAACTGGCAGAAACGATTCTTGGTAAACTCCCCAAGCCGCGTTATGCCTGTCTCAGCAAATTCTTAGATAGTGACGGACACATCATTGACCAGGGTATCGCGCTCTACTTTCCCGCACCGCATTCCTATACTGGCGAGGATGTCCTTGAATTACAGGGGCATGGCGGACCGGCGGTCATGAATTTATTGCTCAGCCGCTGCCTCTCCTCCGGAGCCCGTTTGGCGCTACCGGGCGAATTCACGCTGCGCGCCTTTCTCAATAATAAAATTGATCTCGTCCAGGCCGAAAGCGTCGCTGCTCTCATCGAAGCCAGCACGAATGAGGCTGCACGCTGTGCGATCAATTCCCTGCAAGGTCATTTCTCGAATCGGATTGAAGAATTGGTCAATCTACTGATCACACTGCGCATGCTCACAGAAGCGACTCTTGATTTTCCCGAAGATGAAATCGACAATTTACAGACGTTGCAAATTAGCAGAAGACTGTCGCATATCCACACTCAGTTTGAACAAATATTCCTCGCCGCACGTCAAGGTAACCTGTTGCAGGAAGGTATCCGCATTGTTCTGGCGGGTGCGCCCAATGTAGGTAAATCAAGCCTGCTAAATCAATTGGTACAGGAAGACGCCGCCATTGTCACGGAAGTCCCGGGAACCACACGCGACACGATACAACGAACCGTCGCCATTGCCGGCATACCGGTTCATATCATCGACACAGCGGGGCTGAGAGAAACCAGTGATATAGTGGAACAAAAAGGCATTGAGCGCACGCATGCCGCAATCAAAAATGCCGACATGGTGCTGCGGTTGATTGATAGCACTCAACATCAATCTGCTGCAAAAGATTCAGCACAGAATTACATTCCTGCCGGCAAACCCCAAATCACGGTATTCAATAAAATTGATTTAACCCATGAAAATCCCAGAATTGAAGGTGAAGAAGCCAATAGCACGATTTATC
>CAZDYN010000203.1:0-4823 GCA_964509635.1 uncultured Nitrosomonas sp.
ATGCAATAGATTTCTCGCTCTTGCTCGAAATGACACTTGTTCAGAGCTTCCTTAAGTCCGGCAGACTTCCTGGGCGCGCATAAAGATCAATTTGCCGGTTTGTATTACGGTAGCCATAGCAGGCCATGTCGTTGCACGTTAATTTTTTTCAATACAGCTGAGGAGGGTAATTTTGTCTGATAGCCATTGCAGTCCTAAACAGAATCATCTTCTTAATGCGCTGCCACCGGCAGAGTACGAGCGTATCTTTCCTCATCTGGAGCTGGTTGAGATGCCCCTTGGTGAAGTTCTTTACGAATCGGGAGAAAAGCTGCAACACGTTCACTTCCCCGTTGATTGCATTGTATCGCTGCTTTATGTGATGGAGAATGGCGCGTCGGCGGAAATTGCTGTGGTCGGCTTTGAAGGTGCTATTGGTCTCGCTCTTTTCATGGGCGGCCAAACCATGCCAAATCGCGCTGTGGTGCAGAGTGCCGGTTATTCCTACCGGATACGGTCGAATCTGTTTATGCTGGAATTTGAACGGCACGGCGCGATACTTCTTGTCATACTGAAATATACCCAGGCACTCATTACCCAAATGGCGCAAACGGCGGTCTGCAACCGGCATCATTCAGTAGATCAGCAACTCTGCCGCTGGCTGCTGCTAAGCCTTGACCGGCTTTCTTCAAATGAGCTGGCCATGACTCAGGAATTGATCGCCAATATGCTGGGCGTGCGCCGTGAAGGTGTGACGGAGGCGGCGGGAAAATTACAGCGGGCAGGATTGATTCAATACAGCCGGGGACATATTACGGTGCTGGATCGGCCCGGACTGGAGGCGCGGGTCTGTGAATGCTACCAGGTGGTGAAACAGGAGTTCGCCCGTTTATTACCGGACACAGTGAAACCTTAAGTTTCTTAAGGCGCCGGCTTGTTGAACAATATCCGTGGCAGGATCATCCATGTTATGACTGAAAGTGACACCGGTATTTCCGGATTATCCAGGTCAGTAACATTGTTTGATTTTTGCACTTGTACCGAGTGCCGCGAATCAACACCGGATGCCGGTCCGGTTTTCAATAATCAGTTGCCGGGAGATTGGTCAGGCGGTTGTGGTGCATGCGTTATCCGGGCTGTTCGAACGTGGTCTTTTGTTGTGTGATGTCGCTCAGAGCAACTTGCAACACCGGCGGTGCATCCAGTGTTTCCTTGCGCAGGCAGTTGAAATGGCCATAAAACCGGGATCCATCGGCACGTGTCATCTGCAGACCGAACTTTTGCTGCTCATTTTGGGTATGCTTCATCATGTGCATGAACAGATGGTGCCAGCGATCCTTATCCGGGGGGGGAACAAATACCGAGAAACGCTGATTGATCAGTTTGGCGCGATCAACACCGAGCAGGGCGGCTCCGGTCAGGTTGATTTCGCTGATCATGCCGTCCCGGTTGATGGCGATGTAACCGATTGGAGAAAACTCATAGAAATCCAAATAGCGATCCCGCGCTTCTTCCATTGCGGCATAGGCTCTTTGCAACTCTTCATTCTGTATCTCCAGCTCAATTTTATGCACCAGCAGTTCATGCATCAGCATCTCGATAGGATTGGTTGAATTGGCGCCTACAAAGAAACTTTGCGCCATAGTCTCGGCTTCTGTTCTTAACGACGTGCGCCGGTCGATACCATTCCATTTTTTTTTCATGCGGTAATCTCCTTGATTCTCTTTGCAGGCGGCTGTTCTCCGATATCCCGAGTCATCAATAGAATCAATGATAATTCACTGGACTTGCCGGCAATGCGGCGAGCGTTCAATCGTATCTTCTGGTATCCGATAGCAGGAAAATTATGCTCCACTATAAAACCCTCAAAGGCCTGGTCGCGCGGCAAAATGATTTCCAGCAGTTCCCGCAAGGCAGGGATATTCCATTGACCGTTACCCAGATCGTAAACCTTCCGTGCAATTGTATCCGCAGCGGCTACTTGAAAATACTGATAAAAGGCACGATTGGCAGAAATAACCTTTAAATCGCCATCCATGACCAATAGCGGCTCGTCTATGGTATCGACGACGCTCTCGGCCAGGTCACGCGCCAATCGCACGTCAGTCTCCGCTTTAATGCGCTTGCTGATGTCGGTGAATGTCAGTACAACGCCTTCGATCACGTTATCCAAGGTGCGGTAGGGCTGAATACGCACGAGGTACCAGGTTCCATTATGGGTTTGCACCTCCCGCTCAAACGGTATAAGCGTTTCGAGCACAGATTGCGCTTGAGTCAGCAGTTCTTCACCTTCGATATTGGATTTAATATCGATCAAAGGCCGGCCCACGTCCGAAGGTGCCAGCCGGTAGATAGTGGTTGCCTCGCGCGTGAACCGCCGGATAATCAATCCCTCATCAAGGAATACGGTGCCGATATGTGTATTATCGAGCAAATTCTTCATGTCATTCTGCATGCCGGCAAGCTGCTCGATTTTGGCTTGCAGCTCCGAATTGACGGTGATGAGTTCTTCATTGACCGATTGCAGTTCTTCCTTGGAAGTTTCCAGTTCTTCATTGGTTGATTGAAGCTCCTCATTGGTGGACTGCATTTCTTCGTTAGTCGACTTGAGTTCCTCGTTAGAGGTTTGTTGCTCCTCCAGGGTGGCTTGGTAGTTCTCTTTTAAGTATGCCAGATCACGTTCCAGTTCTTCGATGCGCCCCTGTTCTGCCGGCTGGGTAATCCGTTTCTGTCGCGGGTTTGCGTTTTTGGGATTGACAGTCTCCTGGAAGCTGATCAGTAGAAGATTTTGACCGTTCTCATAGCTGGTAAGCGATCGCACGCTAAGGTTGACCGGTGTGAAACCGCCATTGGTTTTGACCTGAATTTCCTTGTTCAGTGTTGGCGTTCCCTCTTCGGCTGATGCGCGAATGGCCGTACGCAGTTCCAGCTTCAGTCCCTCACGAGCCATTTCAATGGCATTAAGACTGGCCTGCCCTGGCGCTGGACGTAAGTATTTGCCGGTCTCGCCATGTACATAGAGGATACCGCCCTTGAGATCGGTAACGACTGAAGCCGGCGCAAAACATTGCAACAAAACCCGGCGGGTGAGTTCAGCGAAGTTGGTTTCCTTCGGTTTTACCATGATTTCCTCAGACGCTTTTCCACCCGTTCCTGCAGCCCAGGACAAAACGTTCGTCATCACGGTGTGAGAAGAAGTGATCGAGTGGATGGCGCGGTAGAATTTCCATTTGCGGTTGACCGGAGAGAACAGTTCGGTATGATTGCCGATGCTCTCCGAAGGCGAAAGAAACAGAATTCCACCGGATTTGAGCGCGTAATGAAAGGTCGGAATCAATTGGTTCTGTAGTTCCGCTCCCAGATAAATCAGCAGATTGCGGCAACTGAGCAGATCGAGCCTGGTGAAGGGCGGATCTTTAAGCACATTCTGGATGGCGAATACGACCATTTCGCGGATTTCCTTTTTTATCCGGTAGCCAGTTTCTTCTTTCGTAAAGTACCGGCGCAGCCGTTGCGGAGTAATATCCTGGGCGATGGCGGGCGGATAGATACCGGCGCGGGCAATAGCGATGGCTTCATCATCCAGGTCGGTGCTGTAGATTTGTACTTTGAATTCGTGATGATTCTCCTCCATCCATTCTTTTAGCAGTATGCCGATGGAGTAGGCTTCTTCGCCGGTGGCGCAGCCTGCAACCCAGGCGCGAAAGACGGATTGTTCCGATTTGTCCTTGCACAGCTGCGGCAGGATCTCTTTCTGCAGCACGCCGAATGCGTCCGCATCCCGGAAAAAGCTGGTGACATTGATCAGCAATTCTTTGAATAAAGCGGTTACCTCGACCGGATTTTCTTTCAGAAACCGGGCGTAAACATCCGTATCCTCGATGGCATGATGCAACATGCGGCGCTGGATACGGCGAGTAATCGTGCTTTTCTTGTATAGCGAGAAGTCGTGACCGGTTTTAGTACGCAATTGCATGAGAATATGATTCATCTCGCTTGTTTTTTTGGGGTCATCGAGTATTTGATCCTGGCTGCCAAATTGGCGCGCGCCTGATCGCAGCGCTTCCGGCATTTTGTCAACGGGGAGTACCTGAGTGGCACAGCCCGCCTGAATCGCGCTGGAAGGCATGCCGTCATATTTGGCCGTGGCGGGTTCCTGTACTAAAGTCACACCGCCCGCGCCGAGGATAGCGCGTAACCCCTGTGTTCCATCCGATCCGGTGCCGGATAAGATGATGCCGATGGCGTTTTCATGTTGATCTTCAGCCAATGAGCGCAGAAAAGCATCAATCGGTAAGCGCTGTCCGCGTGGCTCGCTCGGCACGCTCAGTTGCAGTTTTCCGTGAAAGATCGCCATATCGCGGTTGGGTGGAATGACATAGACGCGGTTGGGTTCAACCAATATCTCGTCCAGGGCCTCGGTCACTGGCATGTGAGTGCTGCGTTGCAGGATTTCAGTAAGCAGGCTGACATGACTGGGATCGAGATGCTGCACCAGCACGAAAGCCATGCCGCTATGCGAGGGGACATGGCGGAAGAATTGTTCCAAGGCTTCCAAACCACCGGCAGAGGCCCCAATGCCGACGATAGGAAAAGCAACTACTGGTTTTTCAGAGGCCATAGAAGATCTGAATTAGGAGGCGGCTTGCCCTGGTTTATGAACTTTCAAAGGAACTGCTTCATAGAGTATATCGAGTTTGCGTTAGATTGCATCTTTCTCGTATGGGTATTTGACTACAGCACTTTTCGCTTCGATCCTTAATTCTGCCGCTTCGGCTCACGCTGATCCGCCACAGTCTCTATTTTTGCACGTTCCTTTCGATGCTCATGGACTATGTGTGCTT
>CAZDYN010000204.1:0-4781 GCA_964509635.1 uncultured Nitrosomonas sp.
GCCAGTGTTGATTTGCCGTGATCAATATGGGCAATGATGGAAAAATTGCGAATATGCTGCATCAGGATATGAAATATAAAAAAGTAGGTTTCCAGTTACGCGCAAAACTGGCCGCCGCGAAACTGGAAATTAAAATATTGTATTGGCAATTAAAAGAGGCAGCATTCTAACGAAATTTAGCAAGATAATCATCTAAAGCTGCCAAATCAAGAAAATAATGACAAATCTCTTGGCCGGTGAACGATGACACCAGTACTGGAATTTTGTCTCCATAGCGCGCCACCAGTTCAGGGTCGGAATCAATATCTATAACTTGAAAATCAAAAGATACTTGCTCTTGCAAATTTTTCAGAACATGTATCATGTCCTGACAAAGATGACAATCTTCACGGCCGTACACGATCAATTTTCGTGCTTGATCCACAACCGGTGAGTCCGGTTCAATTTTTTTTGTCATCACCGGGAAGTTTCATTGTGATAAAAGTTGTGATATCTCCTCTTTTTACGAGTAAAGCGATATTTTTTCCGCTTTTGACTTGATTCAGCAGCTCATTGAATTGTTCGACACTTTTTACATCCTTGCTGTTAAACCCGAGAATAATATCCCCGACACGAATTCCAGACTGGCTGGCAATGCCGGGTTGCATGTCCTCGACCAATAGCCCGCTGGTAATCTCCAATTGTTTTTTTTGCTCGTCAGTAATCTCACTTAATGCCAATCCGATCCGGTTCGAAGTATCCGGTTTTTTGCTTTGTTTGAGCTTGCGGTTCTCCGTCGCCTCGTCGGAAGGTGTTTCTCCAACCTCGACTTTCACCGTATTCAGCGCACCGTCACGCCAAATCTGAATGGATGCTTTTGCATTGGGCTTGGTATTACCCACTATACGCGGTAAATCAGCGGATGTTGCAACTTCTTTCTCATCAAACTTTAATATGACATCGCGTGCCTTGATTCCAGCCAGATCCGCCGGACCGCCTTTTTCCACGGAAACGACTAACGCGCCCTTGCTGTCGGACAAACCGAAAGATTCCGCCAGCTCCTTGGTTACTTCCTGAATCATGACACCGATCCGGCCGCGGCTCACTTTGCCGCTGACTTTTAATTGATCCGCTATTTCAGCCGCAACATTGATCGGTATAGCAAACGACAGTCCCATAAATCCGCCCGTCCGGCTATAAATTTGCGAATTGATGCCGACTACTTCACCTTTCATGTTAAATAGCGGTCCGCCGGAATTTCCCGGATTGATCGCCACATCAGTCTGTATAAAAGGAACATAATTCTCCTGCGCCAAGGAGCGTCCTTTAGCACTCACAATACCTGCTGTCACACTATGTTCAAAGCCGAAAGGCGAGCCGATCGCAATCACCCACTCCCCTACTTTAAGATTTTCCGGATTCCCTTGTGTGACTTTAGGTAAATCAGTTGCATTGATTTTAATTAAGGCAATATCCGTTTTCCGGTCCGTGCCAATAATTTCTGCAACAAATTCACGTTTGTCATTGAGCTTGACCGTAATTTCATCGGCGGTTTCAACGACGTGCGCATTGGTCAGAATATAACCATCCGAGCTAATAATGAAACCGGATCCCATGGATTTGGGATCGGATTTTCTCGGTGCGGGGAAAGGCTGCATATGCCGTTTGAAAAAATCATAAAAGGGCGAATTCTCAGGAATTCCGGGTAACTCAGGAATTATTTGATTATTCGATATATTCAGATTCTGCACTGCGCTGATATTGACCACTGCAGTGCCATGTTTTTCAACTAGCCCGGTAAAATCAGGCAACTCATTCGCTTGCGCGAATAGTACCGATGAATATAAAAATAATGGAATTAATATAAACTGCAGCATGATTTATGTCCTTACTATACGCCTGTATAAATAGTTAACGTTGATAGCATATGTCCAGCCGATCCGGAAACAATCTCAAATTTTATATGATGCGGGTATATTTGAAGAAAAAGGGGGAATTTACAAGCACCGTAAATCAATCTTGCTTGATCACTGAATCGCCTATTAACTTAATTGTTTCCAACGGAACTTCACCGACCGTTGTTATTTTATTACCATCCAGTGTACGCACATAAATATTAATTGCACCACGGCTCGTAAAGAAGCCAGGTACAGGCGTCGGTGCATCCTTGATAATCGGTTCTATAAAAACAGAAATGGTTGCCAGTCCATCGGATAAAGCAATGTGATTCACCAGCTCGGGTTTTTCGGTTAGATTACGTTTCATTTCAACCAGTTTCCTGAAACCCGATGGCAGGTTATTGATTATCCATTTCAATTCGCCTTCGTTTAAGAATGACGTGACTAAATTGGTGACTTTCCATTCATCTGAAACCATCGATAGATCCGGCTTCAGCTGATCAGCATGAATCTCGCTATCAATTTCCACCTGCGCAAATGCAAATTGTTCGATAATTTCATCACCGCTGACTACAGCTACTTTTAGTAGCAGGCCTGTTTCAACATCGATCCAGAATTGGTGGCCATAGCGAAAAGAATCTCTTGGTATCAAAGACAAAACCTGGCATTCGTGCCCCGTCACCCGTTCACGTCCGGTTTCCTTAATATAATAATTCTCATCAATATTATCAAAAGATTGCGGAAGAACATCAGGGAAAAACTTACGAAACCAGCGTTTCTCGGTATATATGCGCTTGCTTTCCGGCAAATAACATTTCATTTCATCGTTATTGCGAAAAACAATTCTCGACAGTCCATCTAAAACTTCGATTTTTTCGTGCTCACCGGTCTGATCGGTTTTATGAATAATGCGCGAGGTTTCCATATGATCATCAGCATAATACACAAACGTTCCGGAATAATTATGACGGCGTGGCGCATCGGCCATCTTCTTCAACCAGCCCAGCGCACTCTCGGATGAATGAGGCAATTCTTGCGCAAATGTTGCCTGAAAACCAAGCGCCAGAAAAAAAAACAGCGCGGCTATGCTACGGCTAATCATCTACCATATCTTTCTGGATATTCGGTTACGCTATGTGCATTGGTAATTTGCCCGCGCATCGTGCCTCCCGGAGAAAATTCCCTATGCACGAATAGATAGTCATTAATCTCCACGGGCGGATGAGAATAATTATGCATCAAGGGCGGCGTGGAAACCATGATCGGCGCCCCCGTCATAGTATTGTCCTGCATCGGTTGCTCAGCTACAACAATCGGCCTGGGTTCGTATAAATCATGCATAACCACCCAACCGGAAACCATTGCGATTACAGAAGCCGCCATCGAAAAAGCAAATACTTTAACTTTTTGATTTTTGGGTGTGCTGATACTGGAAATTCCGGGAAAAAGTACGGTTGGTTCGGTTTTTAATTTCTGATTGACACTGGAAGATATGCTCATTGATAAACGGGATGATTGCCGTAAGGCATCGCCAATCAAATGATACGTTTCCCATTCATCCTGTAATTCATTTTCCTTACTTATCGCTTCAATAATATTCAAAGCTTCTTGCCGATCAAGTTCACCATCCATTAATGCAGATACTTTGCTTTTCACATTACCACCTCTTGTCTTTACTTGTCCCCAACAAAGGACGCAACTGTTCGGATATTGCTTCACGCGCACGAAATATACGTGAGCGCACAGTCCCTATTGGACAATTCATGATATTCGCGATTTCTTCATAACTTAATCCATCAATTTCTCTTAATGTGATTGCGGTACGCAGTTCTTCCGGCAATGAATCCAATGTTTTATTTACCGTTTGAGCAATCTGCTGACTCATCAGTTCACTCTCAGGCGTATTCATTTCCTTTAATAAGCCGCTATCCTCAAAGTCTTCGGCATCCTCATTGTCAAATCCTTGCAATGTCGGCAGCTTACGCCCCTGAGATACCAGAAAATTCTTGGCGGTATTGATACCAATCCGGTAAAGCCAAGTGTAAAAAGCACTGTCCCCACGAAAAGAAGGTAACGCTCTATATGCTTTAATAAAAGCTTCTTGAGTAACATCCTCAACTTCAGCTGAGTCACGTATAAATTGTGACAACAAACGCGCCAGCTTGCGTTGATATTTAATAACTAGTAGATCAAATGCATGCTTATCTCCGCCTTGAACTCGTTCTACTAACTGTTGATCGACTTCCCGATCACCCATACAACCCGATCCCTGAGCATTTTGAATGAATTTATAATTTTATTCTTGTTCCATTAAATGTAGCATAATGACACAACGGAGCAAGTATACCTATCCAAATGAATCTCGGGAACTACGTAATTGCATGTCACTCGCACTAGAGACAATTGACCCTGTTAATTAGTTCACAATCGGATTTTGATAGCGACATAGGGCAAATTCATGAATACACGCGGTTTACGGCACGCCAAACCTGTTATTATTTGACACTTAAATATTTGAAATATAAATCAGTTCAATGTCCAACAACAATTTCGACACGCTCATTATTGGCAGCGGATTGGCAGGATTCACGCTGGCACTGCATTTAGCGCAATATAAAAAAGTCTGTATCGTAACCAAGCAGACCACTGACTCGGGTGCCAGTTCATGGGCGCAAGGCGGCATTGCAGCAGCACTGTCAAACGACGATTCCCCTTCGAAACATGTGCAGGATACGTTGATTGCCGGAGCCGGTTTATGTGATGAGGAGGTCACCCGGTATATTGCCGGGAATGCAGTGCAAGCAATACACTGGCTGATCGATCAAGGTGTTATTTTCACCAGTGACCGCATGAATGAAACCGGATATCACCTGACCAAAGAAGGCGGACATAGCATACGGCGCA
>CAZDYN010000205.1:0-4776 GCA_964509635.1 uncultured Nitrosomonas sp.
GCCTTGACCAATATTTCCTTGATCAAACCCGCGTATGGAGATGGAATTTCTATGGTAGCTTTGTCGGATTCCAATGTAATCAATGAATCTTCCAGTTCTACGGTATCACCCGCTTTTATCAGCACCTCGATGACTGGAATATCTTTGAAATCACCGATATCAGGAATGAATACTTTTTTTAATTCGGCCACAAGCTTTCCTCAAATTACTGCGATACAAAAAGTCGATGATGCAATCATGCTTGCCAAGTTACCGGATCTTCTACTATGGATTAGAAATTTAGCTAATGGCCGGATTCGGTTTATCCGGATCAATGCCATATTTTTCTATGGCTGCGATAACTTGCTGAGCTGGAATTTTGCCTTGCTCCGCTAAAGTCTTGAGAGCCGCCACAGTGATATAGTATCGATCAACTTCAAAGAAATGACGCAATTTCTCGCGCGTATCGGATCGCCCGAATCCATCGGTTCCCAGCACGCGATATTTTCCAGGAACGAATTCACGAATCTGATCGGCATAAATTTTCATATAATCGGTCGCCGCCACTACCGGCCCTTCGCGTCCATTCAAGCAATTCTCCACATGCGATATTTTTGCCGGTTGATCCGGATGCAGCATATTCCAGCGCACAACAGCCAGCGCCTCGCGCCTGAGCTCGTTAAAACTGGTCACACTCCAGATATCGGCATTAATGTGATACTCGGCTTTCAGTATCCCGGCAGCCGCAATCACTTCACGCAGAATGGTACCGGCACCCAGCAGTTGCACATGCAACGCATCAATGTCTTTGCTGCCTTCACTGAATAAATACATTCCTTTCAAGATATCTTTCTCAGCACCAGCCGGCATTTCAGGATGAGAGTAGTTTTCATTCATTACCGTAATGTAATAGTAGATATCCTCCTGCTCCTGATACATACGGCGCAATCCGTCCTGAATGATGACTGCCAGTTCATACGCAAAAGCCGGGTCGTATGATACGCAATTGGGAATAGTTGAAGCGACGACGTGACTGTGTCCATCTTCATGCTGCAATCCTTCGCCATTCAATGTCGTGCGTCCCGCCGTTCCTCCCAGCAAGAAGCCGCGGCAACGCATATCTCCAGCGGCCCAGGCCAAATCACCGATGCGTTGAAACCCGAACATGGAATAAAAAATAAAGAATGGGATCATTTGGATACCATATGTGCTGTAGGCTGTCGCCGCAGCTATCCACGATGACATCGCGCCTGCTTCGCAAATGCCTTCCTGCAGAATCTGTCCGTGCTTGTCTTCCTTGTAATACATCAGTTGGTCGGCATCCTGCGGCGTGTAAAGTTGTCCTACCGACGACCAGATACCCAGTTGCCGGAACATCCCTTCCATACCAAAAGTACGTGATTCATCCGCTACAATCGGAACAATATGTTTGCCAATTTGTTTATCTTTCACCAGGATATTCAAAATACGCACGAAAGCCATGGTAGTTGAGGATTCATGTCCCTCGCCGCTGGCTTTTAGCAATGATTGGAAAGCAGACAAGGGCGGTATCTGCAAAGCGTCCGCGCTTGTCTTGCGGCGATGAAAAGCACCTCCCAATGCCTTACGCCGCTCTTGCATGTAAGTAAATTCCGGCGAATCCTCGGCAAAGGTGAGATAAGGCACTTCGTCAATTTTGTCATCCGGAATATCCAGACCAAAACGATTGCGGAAAGCTTTTAATGAAGTCGTTCCCATTTTTTTCTGCTGGTGAGTGATATTCTGCGCCTCACCGGCTTCACCCATGCCGTAACCTTTGATGGTTTTGGCCAGAATCACAGTCGGTTGTCCGGTATGTTTTACCGCAGCCGCATAAGCGGCGTAGACTTTGTAGGGATCATGTCCGCCCCGGTTTAACCGCCAGATATCATCATCCGACATATTAGCAACCATTTCCAACAGCTCGGGATATTTACCAAAAAAATGTTCGCGCACATAAGCGCCGTCTCTGGCTTTAAAGTTCTGGTATTCACCATCCACGCATTCCATCATGCGCTTTTGCAGTAATCCCTTGGTATCTTTAGCTAATAATGGATCCCAGTAAGAACCCCAGATCACCTTAATCACATTCCAGCCGGCGCCCCGGAAAGCACCTTCCAGTTCCTGAATAATTTTACTGTTTCCGCGTACCGGACCATCCAAACGCTGAAGGTTGCAGTTGACGACAAAAATCAGATTATCCAGATTCTCCCGTGATGCCAGTGAAATAGCGCCCAGTGACTCAGGCTCATCCATTTCCCCGTCACCCATGAAAGCCCAGATTTTGCGGCCATCGGTATTAGCCAGTCCCCGGCTGCCCAAGTATTTCATAAATCGCGCCTGGTATATAGCCATCAACGGCCCCAGACCCATTGAAACGGTCGGAAACTGCCAGAAAGCCGGCATCAACCAGGGGTGCGGATAGGAAGGCAATCCATTGCCGCCAGCTTCCTGACGGAAGTTGTCGAGTTGCTGCTGACTTAATTCGCCGGAAAGAAACGCATAGGCATAGGCTCCGGGCGATGAATGTCCCTGTACATAAACCAAGTCTCCGCCGTGCGTTTCACTTGGCGCATGCCAGAAATGGTTATAGCCGACATCATAGAGCGTCGCAGCTGAGGCAAAACTGGCAATATGGCCACCGACATTGGTATTCATGTTGGCACGTAATACCATCGCCATGGCATTCCAGCGGACATACGAACGAATCCGGTGTTCTATTGCATTATTGCCCGGTGAACGTTCTTCTTTACCGGTTGGGATGGTATTGATGTATGCAGTGGTAGCGCTGTAAGGCAGATATGCCCCGGAGCGGCGGGCTTTTTCAATCAATTTCTCCAGCAGGAAATGAGCACGTTCTCCGCCAGCATTGACAATTACCGAATCCAGCGCATCGAGCCATTCCTGTGTTTCCTGGGGATCTATATCAGGTTGCAGTTCCATGTTTCAGCCCACTTATCAAAATTTAACTTGCTTACCTATCTTTTATGCCTGTCTGCGCACGTTCAGCCGCCAGGATGGTATTGCATAACAACATGGTAATGGTCATGGGACCGACTCCTCCTGGAACCGGCGTAATGTAACTGGCGACAGCCATAACCGATTCATAATCGACATCACCGCAAAGCTTTCCATCCGGTAACCGGTTAATACCGACATCGATCACAACGGCCCCCGGTTTTACCATCTCTGCCGTAATCATGCGCGGTTTTCCGGTAGCAACGACGAGAATATCCGCATTCTTGGTATACTGCGGCAAATCGCGTGTTTTCGAAGTGCAGATGGTAACCGTAGCGCCCTGCTCCAGCAACATAAGAGCCATCGGCTTGCCAACAATATTACTGCGCCCTACTACAACGGCATGCCGCCCCTCGATAGGAATATGGTATTTTTCCAGCATTACCATCACGCCGTAAGGTGTACAAGGTGAAAAAATGGTATTTCCGGTAACCAATGCGCCGACATTGTAAAGATGAAAACCATCCACATCTTTTTCGATGGCTATGGAGGTGATGACGCGATTATTCTCAAAATGGGATGGCAAGGGTAATTGAACCAGGATACCGTGAATATGCGGATTTTCATTAAGCGACTGGATACAATCCAATACCTCATTCTGATTCGCATTCGGTGAAAAGCTATGCACTTCCGAATAAATGCCAATTTCGCTGCAAGCCTTGACCTTATTTCTGACATAGATACCCGACGCTGCATTATCTCCAACAATAATGACCGCCAAACCCGGTTTGATGCCTGATTGGATCAATCTTTCAGCGCGTAATTTCCACTCCGCACGCACCATTTCGGCCGTTTTCTTACCGTCTATAATTTGAGCGCTCATTTTTATGTCAGCAACCGGTCTGATGAATTAATCTGAACATCTAATTATTCGTAGGACTATGCGGATTATTATCCTGCTTGTTTGGCTTTCTTAATTTTTGATCGATACATGAATATACCGATCAAGAATACCGGTATGACAAAAAGCGCGGCTGCAATAAGACCGGCAGCCAGTATCGCAATTGCACTGTTTCCCGGCATAAACAAAGTGACAAACCAGATCACGATAAAGGCAATAAATAATCCGCCGTAAAGCATGATCTTTCTGCCGCGGTCATACAAGCGCCAAAAAGCACCTGAAACTTGCATATCGTCGATGTAATGATCCAATACCTCTGCCAGACTGTTATCCCCGGGCTCGGATTCATAGCCAATCGCAACGGCTAAAGCATTGTGGTCATCTTCAACTTTGGACATCTTTCGCAGAAACTCGATACGTTTGGCTACTTTCTGCTTAGGCATGCCATCTTGTAACAGCATAGTACGCAAGGCGGCAAATGCCAATTCCCGTGCATCATCGGTATTTCCCAGATTTTCAGCAAATTTCCACATGACACCGAATAAATAAAGCTGAATGGTCATGTCATTGAATTCGGGGGCAAAATCATAATCTTTGCTTTTAATGAGCTCAAGCTGTATGGCTTTTATTTCTCTGGCATGCTCGATGCAGGCATCCATGGTTGAAACATCCAAACTTGCGGTCTTCGGCACGGATGTTTTTGCAATCGATTTATCCGGGGCGGCTTTTTTCTCTTTCATTTTGAAACCTCGTGCTTTTTTATTTTAATCACAATATTGGTGCGCATTATATACCGGCTGGGGAATCAGGAAAAAGATCATTCCAATTTCAATCGCGGTATTCCACGGAATTGCGTTCATCTTGCTAACCCGAATATTTCATAAATTGGCACGTGTCCTCACTTGCCTTTTGATTAATAA
>CAZDYN010000206.1:0-4736 GCA_964509635.1 uncultured Nitrosomonas sp.
ATGCATTGCTTTGTGGAGTGGAAAATATTGGATTAGAAACAGTTCCGGTATTACTAAAAAACAATGTGTTACCTGCATCATTTCCTATAAAAGCATCCAAATCGCCATCATTATCGATATCGACAAAATCAGGACTGGAAAAAGAACCTACATCACTCAAACCAAACGGGTTAACAGTAGCAGCAGCAAACACCGGATTGCTGGCTGTTCCCGTGTTTCTAAAAAACAATGTGTTGCCAGAACCATTACCCACGAAGGCATCTAAATCGCCATCGTTGTCAATATCGACAAAAACAGGATCAGCCTTGTAGCCCATATCACCCCAGCCAAACGGATTAATAACATATTTAAAAACAGGATCAGCCATATTCATTACTCCCGATAGGTACTAAGATTCAATGCGCGGATCGCATCATTCACTGCGTATTGCATGTGTTGATAAAGCTGTTTTTCAATCGATTGAGGCAATAAGCGGATAACACGTGGCGTAATAAACACTCAACATAATCCGTCACGCTAAATCACCACAATATCCGCATTGCCCATGCTCAAACCAACGCCAATCGTTGCAATCTGCACCGCGGCACCCGCACCGTTACCATCCGCATCGTACAACAATTTGCCCGCCGCATTGTCGTAGATGATGTAATCGTTGGCATCCATTGCCTGGACACCGATCCTGAATTGACTGGCGGCCAGTGCGCCGGTCGTTGTCAGTGCCGTGAACACGGCATTTTCCAACTGTATCGTGTCATCCGCTACGATAAAGTCAGTAATCGTGTCAACATGACCGGCAGTCGTGAATTTGAAGATATCCTTGCCTGCTCCGCCGGTGAGCGTATCGGCGCCCACCCCGCCATTGAGCGTATCGTTGCCCGCGCCGCCGTTCAGCTGATTGCTGCCGCTATTTCCCGTGATCTTGTTAGCCTGGTCATTACCCGTGCCATCGATGGCCAGCGTACCGGTCAGCGTGAGATTTTCCACATTGGCCGGTAGTGTATAGGTCACTTTACTACTGACTTTATCCGTGCCTTCAGCGGAATTTTCAGTAACGATATCACCCGCATTATCAACCATATAGCTATCATTCCCCAATCCACCCAGCATCGTATCGATACCCGCCTTGCCGTCGAGCGTGTCGTTACCTGAACCGCCAGTCAACTGATTGGCCGCTGAATTGCCGGTCAGTTTATTATTCAGGTCATTGCCGGTACCGTTAATCGCTAAAGCGCCCGTCAAAGTGAGATTCTCGACATTGGCCGGCAGGGTATAGGTCAATTTACTGCTGACAACATCAGTGCCTTCATTGAAATTTTCAATCACAATATCACTTGTATTCTCAACAAAATAACTGTCATTTCCCGATCCGCCGATCAGGGTATCGGCGCCATCCCATCCTCTGAGAGTATCGTTGCCAGCCCCTCCGGTGAGGATGTTATTCTTTGTGTCGCCTATCAAATTATCGTTGAAGTCGCTCCCGATCAGATTTTCGATACCGGTCAAAGTATCCAATCCCGCACCTAGCGTATTCTGCTGTGCGTTAATAAGCAGGGAAACTGTTACCGCAGCAGTAGCAGAAGCATAAGTGACCGTGTCGTTGAGGGATGCCGTGCCGGTCAAAATATCGCTTCCCGCCGTGCTTAACAACAGCACACCATTGCTGGCCACTTCAATATCAAACGTATCACTTACCGATGCGCTGCTGCCATCCGTTGCGATCACCTTCACACTGATTGAGCCTGAATCAGAAATTAAAGGCGTTCCACTAAAGGTTTGCGTAGCCGGATTAAAATTAAGCCAGCCTGGCAGTGGTGAATCATTTGCCAGCACGGCCGAGTAAACAAGTATGTCACCCGGATCAACGTCGATGAAAACATCCCCAGGCATTACAAAATTAAATGCAGTGCCGATAATGGCATCCTGATCCGCTATTGCATTGGCTACCGCAGGCGTATCATTCACCGCTATCCCCGTAAAACTTTTGCTGCCGGTGATCGCCGCTGCCACATTATCCGAAATACTCGTGCTGACAGTAAAAGCATCATTGAAATTAGCAGCCGGGGTAAAAATCACATCCGCTAATAAGGCATTGACATCGGCCAGCGCGCCGCTGGCTGTCCATACGCCAGTATCCGCGCTGTAAGTAGAAGTGACCAGGCCTGATGTGGCGGTGTTTAAATTCCCTGCCGCGCTGCTGGACAATGTCAGGATTGCGGTGACATTGGCGCTATCAACATCGCTGACGATAACATCGATCAGATTTAATGGCGTATCTTCGGTATAGGTTTCCGTTGCACCAAGGTTAGTGACGTTTGGCGCATGATTGTTAATATAAAACACTGTGTCGCCATACACATTACCCGCGAAGGCATCCAGATCGCCGTCGGCATCGATATCAACCAAGGCGGGGCTGGCATTGAGTCCGATATCACTCCAACCAAACGGATTGGTGCTGGCGGCAGCAAATGCCGGGCTGCCGGCTGTTCCCGTGTTCCTGAAAAACAGCGTATTCCCGGAATCGTTACCTATCACGGCGTCCAGATCACCATCGCCATCAATATCGGCAAAGTTAGGGCTGGCATTGGAACCCACGTCCCTCAAGCCAAACCGGTTAGGACTGGCAGCAGCGAATACCGGGGTACTGGCTGTCCCTGTGTTTCTAAAAAACAGCGCGTTGCCATAGTGACTGCCCACGAACGCATCCCAATCGCCATCACCATCGATATCAACAAACGCGGGACTGGCAAAACCGCCATACACACCGCTTAAACCAAATGGATTGGTGCTGGCAACAGCAAACGCCGGATTGCCGGTTGTTCCCGTATTTTCAAAAAAAGCGGTGTCGCCATACACATTACCCACGAACGCATCCAGATCACCATCACCATCGATATCAACAAAGGCGGGGCTGGCATTGGAACCCACGTCACTCAAACCAAACGCATTAGTGCTGGCAGCGGCGAACAGCGGATTGCTGGCTGTTCCCGTGTTCCTGAAAAACAGCGTATTGCCATCACTATTACCAACGAAAGCATCCGGATCGCCATCGTCATCAATATCGGCAAAAGCCGGACTGGCATACTGACCCGCGTCACTCAAGCCGAATGGATTGGTAACAGTCAAGGTAAATGCAGGATCAAAGGCAGGCAGATCATTATCTGTAATCGCAATGCGGGTTGCGTCAACTGCAATGTTGTTATAGCTGGCATCCGTGCTGTTGACTATGTAGTTAATCACACCGCTGTGTTTACCTTCACCGGTTGTATCATTCACAGCCGTAACCACAACTGTTTGAGCAACATTCCAATTGAGCGGGGTAAATGTGAGCGTGCCGGGATTGCTATGGATCTGGTAATCGGTATCCAGCGTGATAGTGACATCCGCAACCGGCGCACTCCTGAGTGCCACTGTATAAGTATCCGTCGCGCCACCTTCGCTCACTGCCGTCGCACCGGCACTTTGATTGACACTCACACCTGCAGCAGAATTCAGAAAGAATATAGTGTCGCCACTTTCATAACCCAGGAAGGCATCCCAATCGCCATCGCTATCGATATCAACAAAGGCCGGGCTGGCATATGAATTCACATCTTGCAAAACACTTAAACCAAACGCCCCCCAGGCGGTACGGGCAAACACAGGATCACCGGCTGTCCCCTCTTTCCTGAAAAAATATGCGCTTCCATAAGCACCCACGAAGGCATCCAAGTCGCCATCCCCATCGATATCGACGAAGGCGGGACTGGCAGGATAGGTATTATCCACACCCCCAACTCTATGCAAGCCAAACGGGTTAACGCCATAATACGCGAACACCGGATTACTGGCTGTCCCCGTGTTTCTAAAAAACAGCGTATCGCCAACCTGATTACCCACGAAGATGTCCAGATCGCCATCGCTGTCGATATCAGCCAGAACAGGACTCGCACGAGATGGAAACATGTTAATCAGGCCAAATGGATTGGTGCTGGCGGCGGCAAACACCGGATCGCTGACTGTTCCCGTGTTTCTGAAAAATACTATGTTGCCATTACCATTACCCACGAAGGCATCCAGATCGCCATCGCCGTCGATATCGGCCAACTCGGGGGCAGCGCCGGAACCCACGTCACTCAAGCCAAACGGATTAACAGTAGCAGGGGCAAATACCGGATTGCTGGCTGTTCCCGTGTTTCTGAAAAACAGCGTGTTGCCATCAGCATTACCCACGAAGGCATCCGGATCGCCATCGCCGTCGATATCGGCAAAGGCGGGGCTGGCATTGAATCCCACATCACTCAAGCCAAACGGGTAGGAAAAAAATACGGGATTACTGGCTGTCCCTTTATTTTGAAAAAACCGCACGTAGCCATCTTTATTCCCTATGAGAATATCCCGATCGCCATCGCCATCAATATCAACAAAGGTGGGCTCGGAGTAGTAACCGGCATCGCTCAAACCAAACGGATTGAAACTGGCGGAAGCAAACGCTGGATTGCTGGCTGTTCCTGTATTCCTAAAGAACAGCGTATTGCCAGATCTATTACCCACGAAGGTATCCAGATCGCCATCGCTATCGATATCAACAAAGGTGGGGCTGGCATTGGAACCCACGTCACTCAAACCAAACGCGTTGGTGCTGGCGGAAGCAAACGCTGGATTGCTGGCTGTTCCTGTATTCCTAAAGAACAGTGTATTGCCGGATCTATTACCCACGAAGGTATCCAGATCGCCATCGCTATCGATATCAACAAAGG
>CAZDYN010000207.1:0-4721 GCA_964509635.1 uncultured Nitrosomonas sp.
CCACTGCCAGTTGCCGACATTGTTCGCTTTTTCGTAATCCAATAATTTTTCAGCAAAATAAGCTTCGCCCCAGCGCCAGTCGATCAACAGGTGCTTGAATAAGAAGCTGGCAGTCATCATTCTCGCGCGATTGTGCATAATGCCGGTTGCATTAAGCTGGCGCATGCCGGCATCGACCAAGGGGTAACCGGTCGTTCCTTCGCACCAGCGTCTGAACTCCGCTTCATTATTCCGCCATTGAATGCGGTCATATTGCGATTTGAAGCTGCTGCTTTGCGTATGCGGAAAGTGCCATAGGATCTGGCTGAAAAACTCGCGCCAGATCAGTTCATTACAAAAGATATCGCTGCTGCTGGATGCTTGCTGGAATATTGTACGGATGCTCACCGTGCCGAAGCGTAAATGAGGTCCTAACAGGGATGTGCCGGGGAGGGCGGGAAAATCCCGGTCACGCGCATAATGTTCCATCAGTCCGGTGTCCAGACGGTAAGGCGGAACGGCAATCGCGGAGCGGACAAAACCGATGTCAGCCAGTGATAAATCGGGTAAGGGTAATTGCTTGATTACATGGGTCAGTTTTGTAGCGGTTGAAAAAGTCATCAACGCTGTCTGATCTTGAGTTTTTCTCCATTTGCGCATATACGGGGTGTACACCACATAGGCGCCGCCGTCATTCTTGACGATCTCGTCTTTTTCGAACAAGACGTGATCCTTGTAAGTATGAAAGGCTACTGACCGCGCTTGCAGCCATTTGCGCACAGCCTCGTCCCGCTCGCGCGCATCCGGTTCGTAGTCATGATTGGTATAGACCGCGGCGACAGGGTGCGCATGCAGGATCCGGTCGAATATTTCCAATGGCTTACCATGATAGAGCGCCAGTGAGCTGGCATATTTTTCCTCAAGCTGCGCGCGCAGAGCTTGCAAAGTATCATGGATAAACGTGACGCGCGCGTCGTCTTTGGGTAGTCCGGCCAGAATGGAAGGATCAAAAATGAAAATGGGCAGCACCGGATGCCCGGATGCCAGGGCATGCGAGAGTCCGGCATTGTCTTCCAGACGCAGATCGCGCCGGAACCAGAATACAGCAAGCGGTGCCGTCATTTGATTGATCTTGATTGTTAACCGGGGAATCAGCCGTGGCCGTATAGATCAGCCAATGCTGCCGGTAAAGTGTCAAATTTGAATGTGAAACGCAATTCTTCCAGCAACCGTCTGGGGGCGATGTGATAGCTGTTCAAAGCCAGTGCAGCGGCCTCACCTAATGCCAGTTTCAGGATAAATGCCGGAACAGAGAAGCGCGCCGGGCGATGCAATGCTTCGCCCAGTGCGGTTGCGAATTCGTGGTAGCGTACCGGGTTGGGTGATACGGCGTTTACAGGGCCGTGGTAACGCGCATCCAGCGCAGCTTCAATGTAGACCGAAACAATGTCATCGATATGTATCCACGGCAGCCATTGACGGCCGTTGCCGGCAGGTCCGCCTAATCCCAGTCTGAATACCGGCAGCAGCTTTTTCAGCATGCCGCCATGACCCAGCACTACCCCCGTGCGGATACTGACCCGGCGTACCCCTCTGTTTTCAATCCTGGCTGCTTCCATCTCCCAGTCATGGCAAATGGTTTGCATGAAACTGAGTTGTCCGGGTACGGCATAGGATTCGTCATAGAGATCATCGCTTGTGCCCGGATAAATGCCAATGGCCGAGCCGCACACGAAAGTCTGCAAACTATCCGGCGCAGCGGCAACCAGCTTGCGCGTGCTGAGGATGCGGGATGCGTAAATCTCGTGTTTGCGCGCCGTTGTCCAGCGGCCTTCACCTAGATTTTCGCCCATCAGGTTAATGATGATCTGGCAATCGTGCAACGCCTCGGCCGGTACATCTTCTGTAGCGTAGTCCCAGTCAAAGGCCGGGACATCCAGTATTTCGCTTGCCCGCGCGCCGTTGCGGCTGAGCACCTTGATTGTGTGATGATCCTGCTGTAACCGCCGTATCAGGTGGCGGCCAATAAATCCTGTTGCGCCTGTTATCAGTATGTTCATTTCCGGATGCTCATTGACCGGTTGAAGACCCGTTCAGAATACACTTATTGCGGGATTTTTTCAGTCCGGCGATGGCGGTGCAATACAGTTCAGAAGGCTGTGTTTGCGGAAGAAGGGGTATATCTAGGCTGCAACAGCTTTGCCATGCCCCCGGGCCAGATAATCTTCCGACTGCATTTCCGTCAGCCGGGATAGCGTGCGTTCAAATTCAAAACCGGTATCGCCTCCGGTATGCAGTGAGTGCAGGGGCACAACTGCGGAACAGAGGAATTTGACGCCGTGTTCATACAGTGCATCGATAAAATGAATGAAGCGTCTCGCTTCGTTGCTGTTTTCCCGGTTGAACTGCGGGATCGCGACCATGATGACGGTATGATAGGTTCTGGCAATGGCGAGATAATCTGCCGTGCCGAGCGGATTTGCGCACAGGCGTTTAAACGAGAAGACGGCCACGCCGCGCGCCGCTTTGGGGACAAACAGCATGCGTCCCTGCACGTTTAACTCTTCACTGGGAACTTTGGCCCGGTCTTCCACGCGGCGGTCGGTCAGGCGGAAGAACGTAGCCGATAATTGCGCGGAAGTCTCTTCATTGACGGGGAAATAATAGGTTTGCGCGCCTTTCAACCGGTTGTAGCGGTAATCAACCGCACCATCCAGGGGAATAATGTGGAGTTTTTCCTTGATGCGTTCTATGAAGGGCAGAAAGCGCTGGCGATTCAAGCCATTTTTGTACAGTTCATCGGGCGGCCGGTTGGAAGTGGCAACTACAATCACACCCTGGGTAAACAGTTCCTTAAACAGCCGGGTCAGTACCATGGCATCGGCAATGTCGGTCACTTGCAATTCGTCAAAACATAATAGTGCCGCTTCACTGGCGATTTGCCGCGCAATCGACGGGACCGGATCATCATCATTGGCGCGTCCGCCTCGTTGCGCCCGTTCCCGTGCCGGGAGATCGTGCCACTCTTTGAGCCGGGCATGGATATTCAGCATGAATTCATGAAAATGCACACGCCGCTTGGATGATATTGGCGTGACCGCATAAAATAGATCCATCAGCATGGACTTGCCGCGTCCTACGCCGCCATGGAGATAAATGCCTCGGGGAATCGCTTTGCCGCTATCGAACCAGCGTAACAAATCAAGCGGACGCTTACTTCCGGGCGTGCGGTAATTAAGCAAGTCATGATGCAATCGCTCCAGCGCCGCCACTGCCCTGGCTTGATCGGCATCCGGTTTCAGTTCGCCCGCTTGTATCAGGGCATGGTACTCAGTTTCAGGGGTTGTTTTTTGTGGAGAATGAGTCATATCTGATTGCAATGATGATTATTGGCCGGAAGTTGCAAATTTCGCCTGTCCGGCAAGCCAGACCAGGATCAGAACGGGCAGGCCCAGCAGCGCGGTGGCGATGAAGAAATTTTCATAACCGTAAGCATCGACAAATTGTCCGCTGAAGCCGGCAATGAACTTGGGCAGCAGCAACATCACCGAACTGAATAACGCATATTGGGTGGCCGAATAGGCGGAGTTGGTCAGGCCGGATAAGTAAGCGATGAAAGCGCAGGAAGCAATACCGGCGGAAAGATTATCCGCCGAGATGGTAAAAACCAATCCGCTCACATCGTGGCCGCGTCCCGCCAGCCAGACAAACAGCAAGTTGGTTGCGGCAGACAGCACCGCACCCAGGAACAGCGTGCGCATAATGCCGATTTTTATGGTCAGCACACCGCCAATCGCCGCGCCGGCGATGGTCATCAGCACGCCGTACACTTTTGAAATCGTAGCGACTTCGTCCTTGCTGTAACCCATATCCACATAGAAAGGATTGCTCATCACACCCATCACCACATCGGAGATACGGTAGATGGCAATCAATCCCAGGATCAGCAGCGCTTGCCGTCCATGACGCACGATAAAGTCGCGGAAAGGGGCGATCAGTGCACCGTACAGCCATATCAACATTGCGCCGATGCGCGGATGGAGATTCCAGTGTGCAATCGCTTGCTGTGCAATCGCTTCATTTTCTGAAATGAGTTTGCTGTACGGAACGTCCGGTTCGCGGATGATCAGCGTTGAGATAATGCCGACAGCCATGCTGGCGGCCATGATCAGATAAGCGAAGCGCCACGGTGCGTGGTCGTAGGCATCCGCGGCGGGATCCACCGCCGCGGCGATCCACAGCACGCCCGCCGAGGCCAGGATCATGGCGATGCGGTAACCGGCCTGATACGTGGCGGCCATGGCGCCTTGCAGTTCAACCGCAACCGCTTCGATGCGGTAGGCATCGAGCGCGATATCCTGCGTGGCGGAAGCAAACGCCACGGCAAGCGCAAAAAATACCAGGTGCGTGAGATTCACCACAGGATCGGTAAACGCCATGCCCGTGAGAGCGGTGGCGATGATAATTTGCGACAGCAGCAGCCAGGCGCGGCGGCGGCCCAGCCATGGCGTCAACAGCGGCAGCGATAGCCGGTCGACCAGCGGCGACCACAGCCATTTAAAACTGTACGCCAGGCCGATCCAGCTTAGATGACCGATGGTGGTGCGGTCGATGCCCGCTTCACGCAGCCAGAATGATAGCGTGCCCATGATCAGCAGCAGCGGCAGCCCGGCGGAAAACCCCAGCGACAGCATGCCTAGCACGCGTGGATGGGTATAAACCCGCATTGCCTGCAACCAGCC
>CAZDYN010000208.1:0-4607 GCA_964509635.1 uncultured Nitrosomonas sp.
ACTATCTGCGTTGCCGCTACGGTGTTAAAAACAGACTCAAAATGCTCATTTATTACGCATAAACTGCGCTTTTTCGCCTGTTTTTGCCTTGTATCGGCTGCCTCGAAAACGTTTTTCAACGGCCTGTTAAAAGCTGCCGCGCGCCGCATCGACCATTTCCTGGAGCTTTACGATATCGAGTATATGTAAATCATGCCCTTGCCGCATAATAAGATTGTTTTTAACCAGATGATTCAACTCGCGCGATACCGCTTCACGATGCGTACTGACCAGGTTGGCGATTTCAGTCTGGTTAGGTGCCGGAGAAATGACCGCGGCATTCGCGGATATCATATGATTCCTTGCCAGCCGCAGCAGCTCCGCCTGGATACGGTTACGCACCGCCAATGTGCTGTAATCATACACGCGCTCGGTCAGACGGCGGACTTGCCCGGTCAAGCGCTTGAGAATGATCTCAGCAATCTGCCGGTTGGAATAAACCAGATTCTGGAAATCCAGCGCCGACATCGATGCCAGCAGCACGCTGGTTCTGGCAATCACGGTGGCTGAGCGGGGATAACCATCGATCGCGGTCAATTCACCGAACATTTCGCCAGTGGGCAAATCGCATAAAATAACCTCCTGCCCGGACAAGCCATGATACATGACGCGAATTTCACCTTGAGTGATGAAAAAAGCGCTGTTCGTGTGATCGTGATACCGCACTATCTCATTACCGGCCTCATAGCGATGCCACTGGCAAGCAGCCGCGACCATTTCAATGTCACTGGGCGACAGACATTGAAATTCCCTGATCACTGACAGCATCGCCGTAGCGCGCTCAACCGGTATATTCCGTGTGGTCATTTTGCCCTTATCCAACGCTCAAAAATCTTTCCGCATGGTCATTCTAAACAACTCTGTTTCCCCCTGAAAGGGGTAATGTTATAGCCACCCGGAAGGATACTCCGTTTAATGAACGCTGATTGACAAAACCGCATGTTCAGCAATTTTTTAACAACAAAGGAATCGACTAATATTGACATGCTCAATTAACGACTGTTTCCACGCAGTTGTCATTGACGTAGCAAACCTTATCGTTTAATTTGCAACAAGCCTAATTTAATGAGGCTTTCTACACTTAACTATCACTCACATTTCCGGGAGGAAGAACGTGGCATCTATTCCTAAAAAAGTCACTGAGCGTTTAATCGCTGGAATTAAGAAATATCAACCCGTTCTCGCTGCTGCGAAAGCGCGGGATGTCGGTGAAGCTGATACCGTCACAATCATCAAGGACATGCTGAGCGATATTTTCGGATACGACAAATACTCTGATCTCACATCGGAATATGCCATTCGAGGAACTTACTGCGACCTCGCAACAAAGATTGATGATATTCTGCAAACGCTTATTGAGGTCAAAGCTATTGGATTAGACCTGAAAGATCAACATGTCAAACAAGCCGTTGATTACGCCGCCAACGAAGGAGTTGAGTGGGTTTTGCTCACAAACGGAATATGCTGGCGAGTGTATCGTCTGACTTTTTCAAGACCCATAGATCATGAACTCGTCGTAGACATTGACTTCTCTGCCCTTAATCCCCGTTCTGAAAATGATTTGGAACTTATTTATCTGTGGTGTAAAGAAGGTTGGCAACGATCTGTTCTCGGTGAATACCATACACAAAAACAAGCATTGTCTCGATTCTTTATTGGAGCAATGCTTCAAACTGATCCTGTTCTTGAAGTAATTCGTAGAGAACTTCGTCGTATTTCTCCAGATGTTCGCATCGATGTCGATCAAATCAAATCGGTTCTCTTGAATGAAGTCATCAAACGAGAAGTAATTGAAGGCGACAAAGCTGACGAAGCGCGAAAGAAAATTGCAAAAGCAGCGGTTAAGGCATTACGCGCATCGAATTCAAAAACGACGCAAAAAGAATCAGAGAATAACATATCGCTCAGTTCGGATGAGCCAACCTAATGCTAACTCATTATTCCATCGTGTAAAACGAATCATATTTTTGAAAAAGGACATCATAAGCCAGCCAATTAAAGCACTGAAGCTGTAGAAAATCCATGTTTTGATTTTGTTCTTTACTTCTGGCTAATCTTATCGCCGAGATGCTCCACTCTCACTCGGGCTACGCCGTGCAGACCGATCCTTTTTGCGGCGCCGTGCGATAAGTCGATGATTCTGCCTTTCTTGAAAGGCCCCCGGTCATTGACGACAACATCGACATGGCGGCCGTTTTGCAGATTGGTGACTCTGACCCGGGATGGCAGAGGAAGCGTTTTATGGGCGGCGGTTAAGCCTTGAGGAAGAAAGCGTGTGCCCATGGCGGTGCGATTGCCCGATTCCGAACCGTACCAGGAGGCGTGACCGGTCTCCCGGTATCCGGCGGCTGATCGCATGGGATAATAAGTGACTCCACGCACCTTATAAGGTCTGTTATACGGAGCGGCATGATTAGGCGCGCGATGGTCGCGGATTTCGGTTGAGCGCTGCGGCGTACCGGAAAACATCGAAGCGCAGCCGCTGATCAGACCGGCGGTCAGTAGCATTACGCCAATATGCTTACGATAGACTGATTGTTGCATAGCGTCTTTAATACAAACACAAATTTTATCCACACCGTCCATTATAACTGCATCCTGCGGCAAATATCCATGGACGAATCCTTCGTCTTCGCAACAAAATCTTGAATCCGTCCCCGCCAATCATATTATGATGAGGTACCGGCATTTGCGAGCAGCCGCAACGGATGATCACTCAGGAATAACTGCCACATTCAACTACGGAAGGATTGGAATATGACGAACGACAGCCACATTAAAATCAACGGCGCCATAGCGCGTGAAAATCCGTATGGCCTGTTGCGTGAACCGACTTTCTCAGGCGTGCTTTCGTTCATGCGGCGCAATTACAGCAAGGATATCAGCGGCGCTGAACTGGTGATCAGCGGCATCCCGTTTGATCTGGCGGTATCGTACCGTTCCGGTGCGCGTTTCGGGCCGCAGGGAATCCGGCTGGCATCGGCGGAAGTCGCTTCGCTGAAACCTTATCCGTGGGGATTTGATCCTTTCGAGCATCTCGCCGTGACTGATTTTGGCGATTGCTATCTCGATGTCCATAACCCGATGACGATACACGAAGCGATTGCCGATCATGCCCGCCATATTCTGGCATCCGGCGCGCGCATGCTGACTCTCGGCGGCGATCACTATATTACTTATCCATTACTGAAAGCGCACGCGGAGAAATTCGGCGAGCCGCTCGCGCTGATCCATTTCGATGCGCATAGCGATACCTGGCCGGACAACTCGCCCAGTTCGCTGAATCATGGCTCCATGTTCTATAAAGCGATGAAAGATGGCTTGATTGATCCCGGACATTCGGTGCAAATCGGCATTCGCACCTGGAATGACGATTTCATGGGCATTCACATCGTCGATTCCACATGGGTGCACCGCCATGGCACGGATGCGGTAATCGCCGAGGTTGAGCGCATTGTCGGCGATCGTCCGGCCTATTTCACTTTTGATATTGATTGCCTGGATCCGGCTTTTGCACCCGGCACCGGCACGCCGGTTTGCGGCGGGCTGTCCACCGCGCAAGCACTCGCAATTATTCGCGGCCTTAGCGCAATCAACCTGATCGGCATGGATATTGTCGAGGTGTCGCCGCCCTATGATCACGGCCAGATCACGGCACTGGCCGCCGCGCATATCGCTTGCGACCTGATCTGCCTGCTGGCAAAACGCAAAGCGGACGGATTGCTGCAAACCTGATCAAAAACGCGTAATAAAACCGCTTGTTATGAGTTTATTGAAATTCGGGAAAGCCCTGAACAGGCGTCATTTCGAGCCAGAGCGGAAAATCTATTGCATTGATTACTAAAGATTCCTCACTCCGTCCGGAATAACAAATGCAAGTTATTCAGAGTCTCCTCAGACAACCGGCGGACAGCCGATATTCACATCCTAAAAAACATACCGTAAATTAAGGCCGCCGCCCCAATCAGGACTGCGCTCCGAGAAACCCCTCAAGCCATAGATATTGAGTCTGAAATTACCGGTCACCCTCTGGGAAAGATAAAGCGTAAGATCCCTGCTGTCCTGCAACCGGACGGGCGATTGCCCCATAGTGTAATTTGTGCCAACCGTAATCGCCGGAGACAGCCGGTAACCAACACCGGCGGCGCCATACAGCACATTATGAAAAGTAATCCCGGACGGGTTACCCAGTATCCTGTAACCGAAAGTTGCGCTGAATGTGAACTTGGATACCGTTTTAAATAAATCGCCCTGAATTGCGTAATCGACTTTGCCGCTGCCTAAATTATCACTGGCGCTGGCAGTCGGAATTTTCAGGCGGGCTGTAATATCAAAAGCAATGCCGCTGGGCGCATGGTCGATTAAATTATAACTGAATGCCGTAATGATATCGCCCAGACCGGATTGAGTTGACCGGGTCAGAGCCGGCCCTCCCAGCGGAATACCCCCGGTCAAGCCCGATGCGCCGGTTTTTCTCTGTTTTGACTGACCGGTTGCATCAATGTCATCATCGTCATCGTCATCGTCATCGTCATCGTCATCGTCATCGTCATCGTCATCGTCATCGT
>CAZDYN010000209.1:0-4696 GCA_964509635.1 uncultured Nitrosomonas sp.
ATTCAGTTCGGATTCTGCGTACCGGTTTGAACGCGGCGTAGATTTTGCAGCGACGCGAAATGTATTGGAGTACGCCACCTACCTGATACAAACCATTTGTGGTGGTAAGGCTGGTCCTATCAGTGAAATTAAGCATAATTTACCGCGACGGTCATCTGTTAATGTACGCATTGAGCGGATAAAACGGATACTGGGTATTGATATCGGTAAACAGCAAATAAGTGATTATTTCAAGCGCTTAGGGTTTAAATTTTCAGTGGATGAAAATGTTTTTAATGTCACGCCTCCGGCCTATCGTTTTGATTTGGCGATAGAAGAAGATTTCGTGGAAGAATTGGCACGAATATATGGTTATGATCATATCCCAACTCATTTTCCGCGTGCCTGTATGGCCATGCTGCCGGCATCTGAAATAAAACATACCACGAATGAGATAAAGCAACTATTGATAGCTCGTGATTATCAGGAAGTGATTAATTATGCTTTTGTAGATGCCAGTTGGGAGCTTGATTTTGTCAATAATAGCAAACCGATCGCATTAAAGAATCCGATCGCGAGTCAAATGAGCGTCATGCGAAGTACACTGATAGGCGGATTGATTTCTAATTTACAATTTAATCTGAACCGTAAACAGACCAGAGTGCGTTTGTTTGAAACTGGCTGTTGTTTTATGCGAGAAGATGAAAACGACGACTGTAAGCAAATCGAAAAGCTTGCAGGACTGAGTTATGGGGATGTTGTATCGGAACAATGGGGAATACCAGCGAGAAGTGTTGATTTTTTTGATATCAAAGCCGATGTGGAAATTCTCTGCAGAGGCAAGGCAATTCACTTCAGAAAATTCTCTCATCCGGCGTTACATCCCGGAAAAGCGGCGCAAATCTGGATTGAAGACCAATCAATTGGATGGTTAGGTGAATTGCATCCTCGTTGCCAAAAGAAATACGGTTTACAAAAAAATACGATATTATTTGAAATCGACTTGGATAGTTTGTTGCCTAAATCCTTGCCGGCTGCCAAGGAAATTTCTAAATTCCCGCCCGTGCGGCGTGATATTGCGATAATTGTTGATAATGATGTCAGCGTACATTCACTTCTAGTTTGTATGAGTGCGGAGAAATCAGTCATCGTATCGGATATTTCGTTATTTGATATATATCGTGGCAAGGGGATGGAGGACAGCGAAAAAAGTCTTGCATTCCGTGTATTGTTACAAGATACTGAGAAAACATTAACGGATGAAGAAGCTGATTTTGCAGTGACAAGATTAATAGAAATTCTGAAAAATAAATTTGGTGCAATATTACGTAATTGATGTGCGCTGGCGGGCTATTGAAAAAGTCTGTAAAAAATGATGTCAGCAGAAACTCGAGCTCTTAAAATGAGTCTACAAGTGTTTCTATATATCCGGGCAGGGGTAAGCCACTCCAAGAACTTTGCTTTTTTTATGATTACAGATTTTTTCAATAGCTTGCTGGAGTGGGGGTGAAATAAATTGATTTTTATTGAGATTTGATTTTTTATTGGATTTATTCTTCGCAGATTGAATGTATGAGATAAGTTATTAATCTGTTTTTATTGAAAGTGCTACGGTTTAATGAGTCTAATATTGATGAATTGATAGCTATAAAAATTAATAACTAAATGGAGTAAAGTATGGCGTTAACGAAAGCTGAATTGGCTGATTTATTATTTGAGAATGTGGGGCTTAACAAGCGTGAAGCTAAAGATATGGTTGAGTCCTTCTACGAGGAAGTGCGTACAGCTTTGCAAAATGGTGAAGGGGTAAAGCTTTCAGGTTTTGGTAATTTTCAACTGCGTGCTAAACCGCAGCGCCCTGGCAGAAATCCAAAAACAGGAGAGGAAATTCCAATCACTGCACGCCGCGTAGTAACGTTTCATGCGAGTCAAAAGCTAAAAGCTTTGGTTGAAAAGAATTATCATGGAAAACAAAAAAACAAGTAGCGTATCACTTCCAATTCCTGCCAAACGTTATTTTACCATTGGTGAGGTAGGGATTCTCTGTGATGTCAAACCACATGTGTTGCGCTATTGGGAACAGGAATTTACACAACTAAAACCCATCAAACGCCGTGGTAATCGCCGTTATTATCAGCACCAGGAAGTATTACTGATACGGCGTATTCGGGAATTACTGTACGATCAGGGATTTACAATCAATGGCGCCCGTAATCGTTTGAGTCATAACGAAAGCAAACCAATTTCAATAGAAGAAAGAACTGCGAGTCAACAGGCCTTGGTTTCAGATTTAGGTTATGTTCAGCGTGAGATTAAGAGTATCGTGTCGCAACTACTTTCCTGAAACATTACGCTTTCAGTAATAGTTTTTAAAGTTCTGGTGTTTTTGTTTGCTATAATTTTCTGTTCGGGGCGTAGCGCAGTCTGGTAGCGTACTTGCATGGGGTGCAAGTGGTCGGAGGTTCGAATCCTCTCGCCCCGACCATTTGATTAAATACTATACCTATTTAAATATGATTGATGCTGAGTTTAGTATGCGGAAATGCCCGTTTGACTCTGCCGTGACTCTCGTAAGCTAATAAAAATGCGCATATTACTCAGTAATGACGACGGTTATTTTGCGCCTGGTCTTGCCTGTCTTGCTGAATTACTCTCGGAAATTGCAGAAATCATAGTGGTGGCCCCCGAAAGGGATCGCAGTGGATCCAGTAATTCATTAACACTGGATCGTCCGTTAAGTTTACACAAATCTCATAATGGTTTTTATTATGTCAATGGGACACCAACGGATTGTGTGCATCTGGCGGTTACTGGTATGCTCGACGTGATGCCGGACATGGTTATTTCCGGTGTAAATAAAGGTGCCAATATGGGCGACGACACGATTTATTCAGGTACAGTTGCTGCTGCTACGGAAGGTTTCTTGCTGGGAATTCCTTCATTGGCTGTTTCTCTGGTGGATGGATCAAATGGAAACTACCTGACGGCTGCACGTGTTGCTGCCGATATGGTGAGACGCTTCAGAGAGCATGAAATCCAGAGTCCGGTTTTGTTGAATATTAATGTGCCGGATATCGAATACCAGCAACTCAAAGGGACTGAGGTTACCCGTCTGGGGCGGCGGCACAAAGCCGAACCAGTGATCAAATCGCAGAATCCTCGTGGAGAAATCTTATATTGGGTAGGCGCGGCAGGGCCTGCGCAAGATGCAGGAAAAGGTACAGATTTTTATGCGGTTCAGCAGAAGCGGATTTCGGTAACTCCGCTACAGATTGATCTTACACGTTATGATCAATTGGATCTCATGACAGGATGGATGGATAATTAGGTACTTGTTATATTTTAGAAATTTGGATTTTATGGGTACTGATTGGTGAATGTTCGTCATTCTGGAATTGGTATGACTTCTCAGCGTACACGTATGCGTATGATTGAGCGTTTGCGTGCACAGGGAATTGCTGATGAAGTTATTTTATCTGTAATGAGTGCCATTCCTCGTCATATTTTTATCGAAGAGGCTCTGGCAAGCCGGGCCTATGAGGATGTTGCTTTACCCATCAATTACGGACAGACTATATCCAGCCCTTGGATCGTCGCACGTATGAGCGAGTTGTTACGCGCGAATTCTAATTTAGGCAAAGTGCTGGAAATTGGCACGGGCTGTGGATATCAAACAGCTGTATTGGCGCAAATTGCTCAAAAAGTATATTCGATCGAACGTATTGGGCCGCTATTAACACGTACCCGAATCCGGTTGCAGGAATTGCAGATTAGAAATGTTTATTTAAAACATGCGGATGGATTGCTTGGGCTTGCTGAAGCAGGGCCATTTGATGGTATTATCATGACGGCAGTAACGACTCATGTTCCGGTTTCATTATTGGATCAACTGGATGTTGGCGGCAGAATGGTTTTCCCTAAAGGAACTCAGAAGCAACATCTGTGTATTATTGAGCGAAATTCCCAAGGTTATACCGAAACGATATTGGAAGAGGTGAATTTTGTACCCTTACTGGCAGGGGTCATAAAAAAATAGTGGTATGGGGATACTGGAATGACAAATAATACAATGATCAAATTGGCCGACACGGATATCTGTAAGTATTTCGCTAAGATGTTTTTCATGCTAGGACGACCAAAATTATTGTCTTTTAATGCCTATTCACTGTTTATTGCTTGTTTTTTATTGATCGGATGCAGCACAACACAACCGCCAGTGACTGTAGTTGATCGTGCAAGACCGGATTTTCCGGCACCAGTAAAACCCATTGAATCAAATAAT
Source organism: uncultured Nitrosomonas sp. (assembly GCA_964509635.1). Taxonomy (GTDB): domain Bacteria; phylum Pseudomonadota; class Gammaproteobacteria; order Burkholderiales; family Nitrosomonadaceae; genus Nitrosomonas. Next base: position 4,262 of record CAZDYN010000209.1, read on the forward strand.
TTTGATAATCAAGTTTATATTGTGCAGAAAGGAGATACGCTGTACGGTATTGCACTCAATCATGGTATAGATTTCAAGAAACTGGCGGAGTGGAATGATATCGCCGATCCAAGGTCAATCAGACCAGGGCAACGGATTAACTTATCTATGTCAGCCAGAGACTCACAGCCGGCATTGTTTGCTTTACACCAGCAACCGGTTGCTGCGACGATGGAACCCGCGATGCAGCCATCCGATACCACTATAATTGTTCAAGAAAGTGATAACAGCAGTGCCGCCGCCGATACCGGGAAAGTGAAAACAAGCCCCAAAGCACTTAAACTGCCCTTCTCGGAACAGAATGTGGCGCGATTACAATATCCCGCAAATAATCCCCCGGTAGCGGTGCATTCTTCACTTGCTCCATCATTAGTAGTAGAAAAAAATACGAAAATT
>CAZDYN010000210.1:0-4680 GCA_964509635.1 uncultured Nitrosomonas sp.
CATGAATATCGCCGGACAGCGCGTAGCGATCAATATCTGTTACGAAGATGTGTTTGGTGAAGAAATCATTTTGCAATTGCCGCAGGCGACCTTACTGGTCAACGTCAGCAATGACGCCTGGTTCGGCCGCTCGATCGGGCCGCAGCAACATTTGCAGATTTCGCAGATGCGCGCCATAGAAACTGGCCGCTATATGTTGCGAGCTACCAATACCGGCGTGACAGCGATCATCGATGAGCGTGGCAGGGTTCTGCAAACGATAGAAATTTTCACCACTGCCGCTTTGCATGGCTGGGCGCAGGGATTTAGCGGCGCCACGCCGTATGTGCGCATTGGCAATTCGTTGGTTCTGGCGCTTGCAGGTCTGATCCTGAGTCTGGGATTGATTTCTGCCTTTCGCGACAAGGGTAAAACCCGGTAAAATCCGACTAAATTTTCTAAAGACGACTTAATTCAATTTTTCATGGCGATACTCACGTTCCAGGAAATCATTCTCACGTTGCAGCAATATTGGAGCAAGCAGGGTTGCGCCATCTTGCAGCCTTACGATATGGAAGTCGGTGCTGGCACCAGTCATACGGCTACGTTTCTGCGCGCCATCGGCCCGGAACCCTGGAAGGCTGCCTATGTGCAACCCTCGCGCCGGCCCAAGGATGGCCGTTATGGCGATAATCCCAACCGCCTGCAACATTACTATCAATTCCAGGTCGTGCTCAAACCGGCGCCCAAGAATATTCTCGCGTTGTATTTCGATTCGCTGCGTGAACTGGGGTTTGATCTGACGCAAAATGATGTGAGGCTGGTCGAGGATGATTGGGAAAATCCGACGCTCGGCGCCTGGGGATTGGGGTGGGAAACCTGGCTGAACGGCATGGAAGTGACGCAATTTACCTATTTCCAGCAGGTCGGCGGTATTGATTGCAAGCCCATTACCGGTGAAATCACCTACGGATTGGAGCGGCTGGCGATGTACCTGCAAGGCGTGGAAAACGTGTTCGATCTGGTCTGGACCAAGGGGCTGACTTACCACGATGTGTATCATCAAAACGAAGTGGAACAATCGATTTACAACTTTGAGCAGAGCGACACCGAATTTCTGTTTCTGGCGTTCGGCAAGCACGAAGCGCAGGCCAATCATCTCATCGCGCAGCAACTGGCGCTGCCGGCCTACGAGCAAGTGTTGAAAGCGGCGCATACCTTCAATCTGCTGGACGCGCGCGGCGCCATTTCGGTGACCGAGCGCGCCAGGTATATCGGCCGTATCCGAGACTTGTCGCGGCAGGTCGCCAGGGCGTATTACGTCAGCCGTGAAAACCTCAATCCGCCGTTCCCGCTGGCGCCGCGTGAATGGGTTGCGCAAATGCCCGGCATGCAGGAATCCGCATCATGAGCAGAAATCTACTCGTTGAATTGCTGGTGGAGGAACTGCCGCCCAAGTCTTTGAAACAACTTGGCGACAGTTTCGCGCAATTGCTGGCTGCCAGCTTGAAAGCGCAGGATCTCGCAACGGCGGAAGCGCAGGTCACTGCGTATGCCACTCCGCGCCGCCTGGCGGTGCATATCAGTAACGTAGCCGCACAAGCTGCGGATAAGGCGGTTACGCAGAAGTTGATGCCGGTCAAGGTCGGTCTGGACGCGCAAGGCCAGGCGACACCGCCGCTATTGAAAAAACTGGCCAGCCTGGGCGCGGATGCCTCGGCCGTGCTGCAGCTCAAGCGCGCGCTGGATGGTAAAACCGAAACGCTGTTTTGGGATACCACTGTGAAAGGCACGCAACTGACCGATGGGCTGCAAAAAGCCTTGCAGGAAGCGATCAGCCAATTGCCGATTCCGAAGGTGATGACGTATCAACTGGCGGACGGCTGGCAAAGCGTGCATTTTGTGCGTCCGGCGCATTCCCTGGTCGCGTTGCATGGTGCCGATATCGTTCCGGTCAGTATTCTGGGACTGCAAGCCGGGCGCGAAACGCAGGGGCATCGCTTTGAAGCCAAAGTCAGTCCGATCGTGCTGCACAACGCCGACAGCTACGCGCAACAACTGGCAACCGAAGGCGCCGTGCTCGCCGGTTTTGCCGGGCGCCGCGCGGAAATCGCGCGCCAGCTAGCCGTAGCCGCTGCGAAAAAACATCTCACGCCCATCGATGATGAGGCTTTGCTCGACGAAGTCACCGCGCTGGTCGAGCATCCGAATGTGCTGGCCGGCACGTTTGACGCGGAATTTCTGCAAGTTCCGCAGGAATGCCTGATCCTGACCATGAAGGCGAATCAGAAATACTTTCCGCTGCTCGATGCGCAGGGAAAACTGGCGAACAAATTCCTGCTGGTCTCCAATATCCGCCCGGCCGATCCTGGTCTCGTAATTACCGGGAATGAACGCGTGGTGCGCTCACGCCTCGCCGATGCCCAGTTTTTCTTTGATCAGGATCGCAAAAAGACGCTGGCATCGCGCTTGCCGGAACTGGATAAGGTGGTTTATCACAATAAACTCGGTACGCAAGGTCAACGCATGCACTATGTCCGTACGATTGCAAAAACGATCGCACACCAACTGGGTGGTGCTGAACTAACTAGCCAAGCTAACGAAGCCGCCACTCTGGCCAAAACAGATCTATTAACCGACATGGTCGGCGAATTCCCGGAATTGCAGGGCATCATGGGGCGCTATTATGCACAGCACGAGGGCTTAAGCGACGATATCGCCTTTGCCATCGAAGATCATTACAAGCCGCGCTTCGCCGGTGATGAATTGCCACGTAACCCGGTGGGTGTTTGTTTGGCATTGGCAGACAAATTGGAAACCTTGATCAATATGTTCAGTATTGGAGAAATTCCGACCGGCGACAAGGATCCATTTGCATTGCGGCGTCACGCGTTGGGTGTCATTCGCATTTTGATTGAAAAAGATTTAAAGCTTAATTTAAATGATTTGATTTATAACGCCATCATTCGAATTAATAATGTTAGTCTTCCTGCTACTCCTGGTTCTAATAGCAAGCCAAAATATGATAGTCATGCTGTTAGTAAGGAATCAGGTTCAGAATTAGAAACTTTCATCTACGAACAATTAAGAACTTTCATTTACGAGCGCCTCGCAGGCTCTTTACGCGAACAAGGCTACACCGCCCAGGAAGTCGACGCGGTGCTCAGCTTGAATCCGCAACAATTAAGCGATATTCCTAAACGTCTTGCCGCCGTGCGCGCCTTTACGGCGTTGCCCGAAGCGGTCAGTCTGGCTGCGGCCAACAAGCGGGTCGGCAATATTCTTAAAAAAACCGAAGGTGCTGTCGCCGATGTCGTCAATCCGGATCTGTTGCAGGAAGCCGATGAGCAAGCGCTTTATCAAGCGTTGCAAGCTATTCAGCCGCAAACCGAAAAAGCCTTTGCCGCCGGTGACTACACGGCTTCGCTGCAACTGTTGGCAACGCTGAAATCGCCGGTCGATACCTTCTTTGATCACGTCATGGTGAACGTTGAAGAGGACTCATTGCGCAATAACCGGCTTGCCCTGCTGAAGCAATTGCATCGGATCATGAACCGCATCGCCGATCTTTCCAAGCTGGCGTCCTGACATGAAGCTCATCATCCTCGACCAAACCGGTGTGATTAATCAGAGCAGGGAAACCTTCATCAAAACGCCGGAAGAATGGATTCCCATCCCAGGCAGCCTGGAAGCGATCGCCCGTTTGACGCAAGCCGGTTATCGCGTGGTCATCGTCACCAATCAATCCGGCATCGGGCGCGGGCTGCTTGATATGGCGACTTACAACGCGATCAATGACAAAATGTACAAAGCGGTCAATCATGCCGGCGGGCGCATCGATGCGATATTTTTTTGCCCGCACACCAGCGCGGATCAATGCGCCTGCCGTAAACCGGCTACCGGTATGTTTGATGAGATCACGCAGCGCTATGGCGTCAATCTGAAAAATGTTGCGGCAGTCGGCGATTCGTTGAAGGATCTGCAAGCCGCCGATGCAGCCGGTGCGATACCATTGCTGGTGCTGACCGGCAATGGACAGAAAACGCGCGCTGATAATGAGCTTCCCGCCAATACGCAGATTTTTGAAAATCTCGCGGCCGTGGCCGGTGCACTGGCTGGAGAAGCATGATACCGGCGATTTTACGTTCAGCGCTGTACATGCTGCTGCAAATCATTATCACACCGCCGTATGCCTTGCTGACCCTGGCTTGCTTTCCGCTGTCGCCGCATAACCGCTATCGCGTGACTTCGAGCTGGACATTCATCATGCTGTTTCTGCTGCGCAACGTATGCGGCATCCGCTATCGAATCATGGGCGCGGAAAATATCCCGGAAACGCCGAGCATCGTGCTGTCCAAGCATCAATCGGCGTGGGAGACGCTGGCGTTCCAGAAAATCTTTCCGCCGCAGGTGTGGGTGCTGAAAAAGGAATTACTGCGCATTCCATTTTTTGGCTGGGGCCTGGCGATGACCAGCCCGATCGCGATCGACCGCAGCGCCAGGAAAAAAGCCTTGGAGCAAATCGTTGAGCAAGGCAAAGACCGCCTGAAACAGGGATTCTGGATCGTGATCTTTCCCGAGGGCACACGCATACCGCCGGGGAAAAGGGGCAAGTACCGCATCGGCGGCGCATGGCTGGCGACGCATACGAATGTGCCCGTCGTGCCGGTGGCGCATAACGCCGGTGAATTGTGGGGGAGA